>NZ_JAESIF010000020.1:0-119169 GCF_016757295.1 Streptomyces sp. M2CJ-2
TGAGCTCGGTGCGCAGCTCCTCACGGGCGTCGGCCATCCGCTGCCGCTGCGCGACGAGGTGCTTGCAGTCGGCCCCGGCCCCCTCTAGAGGGGGCCGGGGCCGACTGCCGTAGGGGCAAACGCGTGCGCCGCCGGCGCTCACTCCTTGGGCTGGGAGAGCTGGACCAGGTTGCCCACCGTGTCGTCCAGGAGGGCGGTGACCACCGGGCCCTGCTCCTGCGGCTCCTGCACGAAGATCACGCCCTCGCCGCGCAACCGCTCGTACTCCGCGCGGAGGTCCGCCACGGAGAACACCATGGCGGGCAGACCCGCCTCACGCACCGCCCTGCGGTACGGCTCCGCGATGGGCCCCTGGCCGGGCTCCAGCAGCAGCTCCAGGTCCCGCTGGGCGCCCCCGGGAGCCCCGACCGTGATGAACAGCGTGCCGCCGCCCAGGTCCATCCGGGTACGGGTCTCGAAGCCGAGCACATCGGTGTAGAACGCGTGCGCCTTCGCGACGTCGTCGACGTACACGCTGGTCATGGCGACCTTGATCATGGGACTTCTTCTTCCGATCTCTCAGGTGCCTCAGATCTGTCAGATCTCCAGGGAAACGAAGTCTCAGATCCCGAGTTGCTTGGACTCGTTGAGCTTCGCGATCGCGTCCGCGTCGCCCTCCAGCTCGACCTTGGCGGCGCCGTGCCGCCCGTAGGAGAACAGCACCAGCTCCGACGGCTCGCCGGTCACCGTGACCACGGGCGTGCCGCGGTGGGCCACCGCGGTCCGGCCGTCCGGACGGCGCAGCACCAGGCCCGTGGGGACGCCGCGGCCCAGCAGCCGGGCGCTGCGCTCCAGCCGGGACCACAGGGCGTCCTGGAACACCGGGTCCAGCTCACGCGGCGTCCAGTCGGGCTGGGCGCGGCGCAGATCCTCCGTGTGGACGTAGAACTCGACGATGTTCGACAGCTCGTCGACCTGCTTGAGGTTGAAGGGCGAGAAGCGCGGCGGGCCGGTACGGATCAGCTGGACCAGCTCCTCGTACGGCTTGGCGGTGAACTCCGCCATCACCCGCTCCAGGCGCGGTGCGAGCTGCTTGACCAGGATGCCGCCGGCGGCGTCGGGGCGGCGCTCGCGCACCACCACGTGCGCGGCGAGATCACGGGCGCGCCACCCCTCGCAGAGAGTGGGGGCCTCCGGGCCCGCCGTCTCCAGCAGATCGGCCAGGAGAAGTCGTTCACGCTTGGCATGGGTCGACATGTGGTCAGCCTACGGTGACCCGCCCGGTCCGCCCACCCGTCCCCGTCCCTTTCCAGTCGGTGGACGGAACCCGGGTGCACCCGTCCCGCGCGGCACAATGGTCCCCATGACCAGTACGTCCCGGACCAGCCGCCTCGATCCGCAGATCGCCGCACGGCTCAAGCGCAGCCCCGACGGCCTCCTGCCCGCCATCGCCCAGCAGTACGACACCCAGGAGGTACTGATGTTGGGCTGGATGGACGACGAGGCGCTGCACCGCACGCTGACCACCGGCCGCTGCACCTACTGGTCGCGCAGCCGCCAGGAGTACTGGGTCAAGGGGGACACTTCCGGACACGTCCAGCACGTGAAGTCCGTCGCCCTGGACTGCGACGCCGACACCCTCCTGGTCAAGGTCGACCAGGTCGGCGCCGCCTGCCACACCGGCGCCCGCACCTGCTTCGACGCCGACGTGCTGCTCACCGACACCCGCCCGGACGGCGCCGGTGCCGGCGTGCCCGTCTCGGATCAGTAGGGTCGGCCGGCATGGACCTCGAGACGTTCCGCAAGCTCGCCACCGACCGCCGGGTCATCCCGGTGACCCGCAAGCTCCTCGCCGACGGCGACACCCCCGTGGGCCTCTACCGCAAGCTCGCCGCCGAGCGCCCCGGCACCTTCCTGCTCGAGTCCGCGGAGAACGGCAGGTCCTGGTCCCGGTACTCCTTCGTCGGCGTCCGCAGCGCCGCCACCCTCACCGAGCGCGCCGGACAGGCGCACTGGGAGGGCACCCCGCCCGTCGGAGTGCCGGCCGAGGGCGACCCGCTCGCCGCGCTGCGCGCCACGCTCGAAACCCTGCACACCCCGCGCGACCTCGCCCACGACCTCGGTCTGCCGCCCTTCACCGGCGGCCTGGTCGGCTACCTCGGCTACGACATCGTGCGCAGGCTGGAGAAGATCGGCCCCGGAGAACGGGACGATCTGCGACTGCCCGAACTGACCATGCTGCTCACCAGCGACCTCGCCGTCATGGACCACTGGGAGGGCTCCGTCTGGCTGATCGCCAACGCGATCAACCACAACGACCTGGACACCGGCGTCGACGAGGCCCACGCCGACGCCGTGGCCCGCCTGGACGCCATGGAGGCCGACCTCACCCGCGCGGTGGCCCAGCCCCCGGCCGTCCTCCCGCCCTCCGAACTCCCCGACCACACCGCGCTGTGGGGCGGCCCCGACTTCCGCGCGGCCGTCGAGGACATCAAGGAACGCATCCGCGCGGGGGAGGCCTTCCAGGTCGTCCCCTCCCAGCGGTTCGAGACCCCGTGCACGGCGAGTGCCCTGGACGTCTACCGGGTGCTGCGGGCCACCAACCCTTCGCCCTACATGTACCTGTTCCGGTTCCCCCACGGGGACGGCGAGGCCTTCGACGTGGTCGGATCGTCCCCCGAAGCACTCGTGAAGGTCGACGACGGACAGGCGATGGTCCACCCCATCGCCGGCACCCGGCCCCGCGGCGCCACCCCGCAGGAGGACCAGGCCCTCGCGGAGGAACTGCTCGCCGACCCCAAGGAGCGCGCCGAGCACCTCATGCTCGTCGACCTGGGCCGCAACGACCTCGGACGGGTCTGCGAGCCCGGTTCCGTCGAGGTCGTCGACTTCATGTCCGTCGAGCGGTACTCGCACGTCATGCACATCGTCTCGACGGTCACCGGCCGGGTCGCGGCCGGCCGTTCCGCCTTCGACGTGCTCACCGCCTGCTTCCCGGCCGGCACCCTCTCCGGTGCGCCCAAGCCCCGGGCCATGCAGATCATCGACGAACTCGAGCCGTCCCGGCGCGGGCTGTACGGCGGCTGCGTCGGCTACCTGGACTTCGCGGGCGACTCCGACACCGCCATCGCGATCCGCACCGCGCTGCTGCGCGGGGGCACCGCGTACGTCCAGGCGGGCGCCGGGATCGTCGCCGACTCCGACCCGGTGGCCGAGGACGTCGAGTGCCGCAACAAGGCGGCCGCGGTGCTGCGAGCCGTGCACACGGCGAACCGGCTGGGCACGGTGTGAGACGGTGCGCGGCGGACCCGGGACGAGCCCCGGGTGACGGTTCGCGCACGGGTCACGCGATAGTGGAGTACGTGACTGCTGCACCTCCCCCCCGTTCCCCTCGTTCTGAGGCCGCCGGTTCCGCCCGCACCGGCCGCCTCAGTCTCGCCGTCGCCCTGCTGTGCGGGGCCCTGGGCGCGGCCGTGACCCTGCTCGCCACCCGGCAGCAGTGGTCCCAGGGCACCGCCGCGGTGGCCGGCGGCGCCTTTCCCCTGACCGCCAACGGCAGCGACGTCACCGGCGTCCCCGCCGCCCTCGCCGTGGTGGGTCTGGCCGCGCTCGTCGCCGTCTTCGCCGTCCGGCGGACCGGCCGCCTCGCCGTCGCCGCGCTGCTCACCCTGTCCGGCGCGGGCATCGTCACGGCCGCCCTGCTCGGCGCCTCCGACAGCTCCGCGCTCGACGACAAGGCCGCCGAGGTCTCCGGCGACACCTCCGCCACGGTGGCGGCCCTCAGCCACACGGCCTGGCCCTACGTCGCAGCCGTGGGCGGCCTGCTGCTCCTGCTGGCCGGCGCGCTCGCCCTGCGCTACGGCAGGCTGTGGCCCGCGATGTCCGGCCGCTACGAGCGCGGCGGTGCCCCCCGGCCACGCCGCGCGGCCGCCGCCGATCCCGACCGGCCCGAGGAGCTGTGGAAGGCCCTCGACCGCGGGGAGGACCCGACCGGTACCTGAACCGGGCCGCACCGCGCCCCGGTCGAGCGCCGGAAGGTATGTTCGCCGCACGGAGGAGCACCCCCACTGACGGCACGCGCGCGGGTGCGGGACAATGAGTCCGAGCGTCCTGCTCAGACAAGTACACAGCAACGAGGAGCAAGCAATGGCGGGCAGCAGCCACGGTCACACCCCGGCCGCCTGGACCGGTGTCATCATCGCCTTCATCGGTTTCTGCGTCGCGAGCCTGTTCATGGTGGTGAGCTCGCCGGTCGGCTTCTGGGCGGGCATCGGCATCGCGCTGCTCGGCGGGGCCGTCGGCGGGATCATGAGCAAGATGGGCATGGGCAAGCCGCAGCACGCCCACCCCCTGAACCAGGCCGGCGGCGACCGCGAGCCGGCCCGCGCCCAGAGCTGAACGCCGGGGGCACTCCTCCGGAACAGGGGCGGTCGGCACACGGGTGCCGCGACCGCCCCTGACGCGTACGCGCGGGGCACAATGCACCCTGTGAACGCCGTCAGCCCCCGCACCCCCGGCACGCCCCGCGTATCCCGCGGCAGGGCCGCGCGCCTGGCCCTCCCCGTCGGAGCACTCGCCGCCGTCGCCGGAGCCTTCGCCTACGTCGGAGCGGTGGACCCCAACGAACCCGGCCACTACCCCGCCTGCCCGCTGCTGCGCTTCACCGGCCTGTACTGCCCCGGCTGCGGCGGGCTGCGCAGCGCCCACGCCGTCGTCCACGGCGACCTCCTGACGGCCCTCCAGGCCAACGCGCCCGCGGTCCTCGGCTACGCGGCCCTCGCCGTGCTCTGGACCGCCTGGGTGGCCCGCGCGGCGCGCGGCAAGCCCCTGCGCATCGACCCCCCACCCGCGCTCCTGTGGTCCCTGGGGGCGCTGGTGCTGGTCTTCACGGTCGTCCGGAACCTGCCGTTCGGTGGCTGGCTGCACCCTTGATCAACCGCTGGACGTCCAGCCAGTGGGACCGGCATCCACCGGATGCGAGGGGTACGCCCCATTACGGATACCATCGCAATGACCACCGGTTTCGTCCGGCGACCCGACCATGAGGGCGGGGACGCCCCGGGACGGAAACGAACGCACTGAAGACGGACCGTCTGGAAGGGGGCCTCTCGCGTGAGTGTGCTCGACGAGATCATCGACGGAGTCCGTGCCGACCTCGCGGAGCGGCAGGCTCGGGTGAGCCTCGACGAGCTCAAGGAGCGCGTGGCCAAGGCCCCCGCGGCCAAGGACGGCGCGGCCGCCCTGCGGGGCGAGGGCGTCAAGGTGATCTGCGAGGTCAAGCGCTCCAGCCCGTCCAAGGGCGCGCTCGCCGCGATCGCCGACCCGGCCGGACTCGCCGCCGACTACGAGGCGGGCGGCGCGGCCGTCATCTCCGTCCTCACCGAACAGCGCCGCTTCGGCGGCTCGCTGGCCGACCTGGAGGCGGTCCGTGCGCGCGTGGACATCCCCATCCTGCGCAAGGACTTCATCGTCACCTCGTACCAGCTCTGGGAGGCGCGGGCGCACGGCGCCGACCTCGCGCTGCTCATCGTCGCCGCCCTCGACCAGCCGGCCCTGGAGTCGCTGATCGAGCGTGCCGAGTCCATCGGACTCACCCCGCTCGTCGAGGCGCACGACGAGGAGGAGGCCGAGCGCGCGATCGACGCGGGCGCCAAGGTCATCGGCATCAACGCGCGCAACCTCAAGACCCTCGAGGTCGACCGCGGCACCTTCGAGCGGATCGCCCCCGAGCTCCCGGACCACCTCGTCAAGGTCGCCGAGTCCGGCGTCCGGGGCCCGCACGACCTGATCGCCTACGCCAACGCCGGAGCCGACGCGGTCCTGGTCGGCGAGTCCCTGGTCACCGGCCGCGACCCGAAGACGGCGGTCGCCGACCTGGTGGCGGCGGGCGAGCACCCGGCGCTGCGGCACGGCCGCGGCTGACCCCCCGGTAGGCTTGGCTCCGATGACACTCCCGATCACCCTGACCGCCAGGGACCCGTACGCGCGCCTGGCCCGCGGCTGCCGCCCGCGCGGCTGCCGCGCGCCCGCGCGCCGGGTCCACGGGCGCCGGGTCCGGTACGTGATCGGTGACGAGCCCGGGCAGGTCAACGGCATGCGATGGCAGCGCCCCTCCCAGGGGCGCGGGACCGTTCCTGACCACGTGCGGCTCCGTCGCGCGGACGCGACGAGCCGCACACGGCCCGCAGTGGCCTGACACCCCCGCCCCCACGGCGATCAGTGACCGAGAACAACGCTCACCGTGAGGTTTCCGCATGCCCAGCCAGTTCTTCATCCCCGACCCCGAGGGTCGGATCCCCAGCGCCGAAGGCTACTTCGGGGCGTTCGGCGGCAAGTTCATCCCGGAGGCGCTCGTCGCCGCCGTGGACGAGGTCGCCGTCGAGTACGACAAGGCCAAGGCCGACCCGGAGTTCGCCCGCGAACTCGACGACCTGCTGGTGAACTACACCGGCCGCCCGAGCGCCCTCACCGAGGTGCCGCGCTTCGCCGAACACGCCGGTGGCGCCCGGGTCTTCCTCAAGCGTGAGGACCTCAACCACACCGGCTCCCACAAGATCAACAACGTGCTGGGCCAGGCCCTGCTCACCCGGCGCATGGGCAAGACCCGGGTCATCGCCGAGACCGGCGCCGGCCAGCACGGCGTCGCCACCGCCACCGCCTGCGCCCTGTTCGGCCTCGACTGCACCGTCTACATGGGCGAGATCGACACCCGGCGCCAGGCCCTCAACGTGGCCCGGATGCGCATGCTCGGCGCCGAGGTCATCGCCGTGAAGTCCGGCAGCCGCACCCTCAAGGACGCCATCAACGAGGCGTTCCGCGACTGGGTCGCCAACGTCGACACCACGCACTACCTCTTCGGCACCGTCGCCGGACCCCACCCCTTCCCCGGCCTGGTGCGCGACTTCCACCGCGTCATCGGCGTCGAGACCCGCCGCCAGCTCCTGGAGCGCGCCGGACGGCTGCCCGACGCCGCCGTCGCCTGCGTCGGCGGCGGCTCCAACGCCATCGGACTCTTCCACGCCTTCATCCCGGACGCCTCGGTACGGCTGATCGGCTGCGAACCCGCGGGCCACGGCATCGAGAGCGGCGAGCACGCGGCCACCCTCACCGCGGGCGAGCCCGGCATCCTGCACGGTTCGCGTTCCTACGTCCTCCAGGACGACGAGGGCCAGATCACCGAGCCGTACTCCATCTCGGCAGGGCTCGACTACCCGGGCATCGGACCCGAGCACGCCTACCTCAAGGACTCCGGCCGCGGCGAGTACCGCGCGGTCACCGACGACGCCGCCATGCAGGCGCTGCGGCTGCTGTCGCGCACCGAGGGCATCATCCCGGCCATCGAGAGCGCCCACGCGCTGGCCGGCGCCCTGGAGGTCGGCAGGGAACTCGGCGAGGACGGGCTGATCGTGGTCAACCTGTCCGGCCGGGGCGACAAGGACATGGACACCGCAGCCCGCTACTTCGGGCTGTACGACACCGACCCCGCCGCCACCGGCACGGCAGCAGCCACCACGGCCACCGTTGCCACTACGGACAAGACCGTGGCCGCCGACGCCGACACCGACACCGCCGAGATCGAGAGGGACGCCAAGTGAGCGGGAACGTACAGCTGCTGAGCGACACCCTCGCCGCGGCCAAGTCCGAGGGCCGGGCCGCCCTCATCGCCTACCTCCCGGCCGGGTTCCCGACCGTCGACGGCGGCATCGACGCCGTCAAGGCCGTCATCGACGGCGGCGCCGACGTCGTGGAGGTGGGCCTGCCGCACAGCGACCCCGTCCTCGACGGGCCCGTCATCCAGACCGCCGACGACATCGCCCTGCGCGGCGGCGTCCGGATCGCCGACGCGCTGCGCACGGTCCGGGAGGCGCACCGGGCCACCGGGAAGCCGATCCTCGTCATGACGTACTGGAACCCCGTCGACCGCTACGGCGTCGAGCGGTTCGCCGCCGAACTCGCCGAGGCGGGCGGTGCCGGGTGCATCCTGCCCGACCTGCCCGTCCAGGAGTCGGCGCTGTGGCGGGAACACGCCGACAAGCACGGGCTCGCCACCGTCTTCGTCGTCGCGCCCAGCAGCAAGGACGAGCGGCTCGCCGAGATCACCGCGGCGGGCAGCGGCTTCGTCTACGCCGCGTCCCTCATGGGGGTCACCGGCACCCGTGAGTCGGTCGGCACGCAGGCCGAGGAACTCGTGGCACGCGCCCGGGCGAGCCGCGCCGACCTGCCGGTGTGCGTCGGGATCGGCGTCTCCGACACGACCCAGGCCGCCGAGGTCGCCCGCTTCGCCGACGGTGTGATCGTCGGCTCCGCCTTCGTCAAGCGGATGCTGGACGCCCCCGACCCGGCCGCCGGGGTCCAGGCAGTCCGGGCGCTCGCCGGTGAACTCGCCAAGGGCGTGCGCGGACAGGCGTGACCGCGCCGCTTCCGGACCGGGCACCACGGGTGGCCGGTCATCCGCAGGCCCTCAGCAGATAGTCATACGGGTCCCTCGTACGGGTGGACCTGAGGCCGGGGAGGCGCGGTGCGCCTCCCCGGTTCGTTCTGCGGGGTGTGAGCGAGAAGAATCGTGAGGGAAAGCGCACCGCCCGGGAGCGGCTGGCGGTCGAGCGCGAGAAGCAGAAGACGGCGGACAAGCGGCGCCGCACCCTGATCGTGGGTGCGAGCGTGGTCTGTGTCCTGGCGCTCGCGGCGGTGATCGGAGTCGTCGCCGCCAACGCCGGAAAGGACGACGGGAATGAGGAGGCCGGGCCGGTGGTGGCGCCCTCGGGGGCCCTCGGCAAGGACGGCCTCGCCATCCCGGTCGGCAAGGAGAACGCCAAGTCCACGCTCACCGTGTGGGAGGACTTCCGCTGCCCCGCCTGCAAGTCCTTCGAGCTGGCGTACCGCCCGACCCTGCACGAGCTGACCGAGTCCGGCCAGCTGAAGATCGAGTACCACCTGGTCACGCTCATCGACGGCAACATGGGCGGCACCGGCTCCCGCAACTCCGCCAACGCGGCCGCCTGCGCCCAGGACGCCGGCAAGTTCGCCGAGTACCACGACGTGCTGTTCGACAACCAGCCCCAGGAGACGGACGACGCCTTCGCCGACAACGGCAAGCTCATCGAGCTGGCAGGCAAGGTCGACGGCCTCGACACGCCCGCCTTCCGCGGCTGTGTGGAGGACGGCACGCACAACAGCTGGGTCGGAAAGTCCCAGGAGGCCTTCCAGAAGGGCCGCTTCTCGGGCACACCGACCGTCCTGCTCGGCGACAAGAACATCTACCAGGACCGGACGATGACGCCGGCGAAGCTGAAGAAGATGGTCCGGAAGGCCGATCAGGGCCAGAAGGCCGATCAGGGCCAGAAGGCCGATCAGGGGCAGTAGGTGTGCCCTCCCGTTATGGAGCCGTAGCCGGGCCGCCCGCCGTGGGACCGGTCCGGCACGGTAGCGTCGACCCTGCCATGGAACTTGCCTACATTCCCAGCCCGTCGACCGGGGTGCTGCACCTGGGCCCCATCCCGCTGCGCGGCTATGCCTTCAGTATCCTCGTCGGCCTCTTCGTCGCCCTCTGGATCGTCGACCGCCGGTGGGTGGCGCGCGGTGGCCAGAAGGGCACCGCCTGGGACATCGCGTTCTGGGCGATCCCGTTCGGCCTGGTCGGTGGTCGTCTCTACCACGTCGTCACCGATTACCAGCTCTACTTCGGAGAGGGCCGCGACTGGGTCGACGCCTTCAAGATCTGGGAGGGCGGCCTGGGCATCTGGGGAGCCGTCGCCCTGGGCGCCCTGGGCGCCTGGATCGGCTGCCGGCGCCGTGGCATCGCCCTGCCGCCGTACGCCGACGCCGTGGCCCCCGGGCTGGCGCTGGCGCAGGCGATCGGACGCTGGGGCAACTGGTTCAACCAGGAGCTGTACGGGCGGGAGACGGATCTTCCCTGGGCCCTGCACATCACGTCCACGGAGGGCGGCCGGGTACCGGGGTACTACCACCCGACGTTCCTGTACGAGTCGCTGTGGTGCGTGGGTGTCGCCCTGCTGGTCATCTGGGCGGACCGTCGCTTCAAACTCGGGCACGGGCGGGCGTTCGCGCTGTACGTCGCGGCGTACTGCGCGGGCCGGTTCTGGATCGAGTACATGCGCGTCGACGAGGCCCACGACATCCTGGGTCTGCGGTTGAACAACTGGACCGCGATGATCGTGTTCGTGCTCGCGGTGGTCTACATCGTGGTGTCGGCGAAGAAGCGGCCGGGACGCGAGGACGTGGTGGAGCCGGGCGCGGCTGCCGCCTCCGGCGGGACCGGGACCGGCGGGAAGGACGAGGCGGACTCCCCGGAGGCGAAGGACGACGCCGAGCCGGCGGAGGACACCGGGGCGGGCGAAGACGCCAAGGCCGAGGAAGACGCCAAGAGCGCCAAGAGCAAGGAAGACGCCAAGACCGCGGGCGGCGCCGAGGCCGAGGCGGATTCCGGGGACGCCCGTTCCAAGGACGGGGCCGGGTCGGCGAAAAAGAACTGACGGCCCGCCGACCTTCTGCGACAACGACGCCGTGGGGCGCCCGGAACCTCCGGGCGCCCCACGGCGTGTGTGGCCCTCAGACCCGGCGGGCCAGGGACAGGACGCACCGGGCGGCCGCCACCACCGCCGCGTCGATGAAGCAGCCGTCGGGGAGGGCCTGGGCGCCCCGTTCGCCGACCGCCGCCTTGACGATCCGCTCCGCCCGTTCGATCTCTTGCTCCGTCGGCAGATAGGCGCGCTCGATGACCGGCAGCTGCCGGGGGTGGATGGCGGCGCGGCCCGTGAAGCCCAGGTCGCGGCCACGGAGGCAGGAGGCGAGGAGGCCGTCCAGGTCGCGGGTGTCCGGGTGGACGGACTGGGCCGGCGGGGCCAGACCCGCCGCCCGCGCGGCGACGACCACACGGGAACGGGACCAGTCGAGGCCCGCGTCGTCCCGTACGCCCAGGTCGGCCCGTAGGTCCGCCTCGCCGATCGAGATGCCGCGCAGGGACGGGTGGGCGGTGGCCACGGCGTGCGCCCGTTCGATGCCGAGGGCCGTCTCCAGCAGCGCGTACAGGGGGAGCGCGCCGCCGCGGGCGGACGCGGCACGCTGCGCGGCCCGTACGACGTCGGCGGGGGAGGACACCTTGGGCAGCCGGAGACCGGCCAGGCCCGGGGCCGGGGCTACGGCGGCGAGGTCGGTCTCGCCCCAGGGGCCGGCCAGGGCGTTGACGCGGACGTGGACCGGGACCGGCTGCGGGTCGCGCAGCAACTCGGCGGTGGCGGCACGGGCGTACGCCTTGCGGTCGGGGGCGACCGCGTCCTCCAGGTCGATCACCACCACGTCGGCCCCGCAGCCGAGGGCCTTCGCCACCACCCGCGGCCGGTCGCCGGGGGCGTAGAGCCAGGTCAGCGGGGCTTTCGCCGTCGTCTCCGGCACGGCCCCGGGCGCCGCCCCCGTCACAGTGCGCCCTCCGCGCGCAGTGCCGTCAGCTCGGCCGGGGTGAGCCCCAGTTCGGTCAGGACCTCCTCGGTGTCCGCGCCGTGCGGGCGGCCCGCCCAGCGGATCGCGCCGGGGGTGCGGGAGAGCCGGAAGAGGACGTTCTGCATGCGCAGCGGGCCCAGCTCCGGATCGTCGACCGTGGTGATGGTGTCCAGGGCCTGGTACTGCGGGTCGGTCATCACGTCCCGTACGTCCTGGACGGGGGCCACCGCGGCTTCGGCCTTCTCGAAGGCAGCGAGCACGTCGGTGCGGGTGCGGCGGGCGATCCATCCGCCCACGGCCTCGTCCAGCGCGTCCGCGTGCCGGGCCCGGCCGGCGCCGGTGGCGAACCACGGTTCGTCGATCAGTTCGGGCCGTCCCACCAGCCGCATCACCCGCTCGGCGACCGACTGGGCCGAGGTGGAGACGGCGACCCAGGTGCCGTCGGCGGTGAGGTAGGTGCCGCGCGGGGCGTTGTTCTGGGAGCGGTTTCCGGTGCGGGGCTGGACGTGGCCGAGCTGGTCGTACCAGGTCGGCTGCGGGCCGAGTGCGGTGAGGATCGGTTCGATGAGGGCCATGTCGACGACCTGGCCCTCGCCGGTGTGCTCGCGCCCGGCGAGCGCGGTCAGCACCGCGTACGCCGTGGTCAGGCCCGCGATGGAGTCGGCCAGCCCGAACGGCGGCAGCGTCGGGGGCGCGTCCGGTTCACCGGTGATGGCGGCGAAGCCGCTCATCGCCTCGGCGAGGGTGCCGAAGCCGGGGCGGTGGGCGTACGGGCCGAACTGGCCGAAGCCGGTGACCCGGGCCAGGACCAGCCGGGGGTTGGCGGCGGACAGTTCGGGCCAGCCCAGGTCCCACTTCTCCAGGGTGCCCGGCCGGAAGTTCTCGATGACCACGTCGGCTGTCCCGGCGAGGCGCAGCAGGGTCGCCCGGCCGCCGGGCGTGGACAGGTCGAGGGTGATGGTCCGTTTGTTGCGGCCGAGCATCTTCCACCACAGTCCCACGCCGTCCTTCGACGGTCCGTGGCCGCGGGAGGGGTCCGGTTTCCCCGGGTGCTCGACCTTGACGACTTCGGCGCCGAAGTCGCCGAGCAGGGTCGCGGCGAGGGGCCCGGCGAAGAGGGTGGCGAGGTCCAGGACGCGCAGGCCGGTCAGCGGGGGAGCGGCGGGGGCGGTGGGCCGGGTCATGGGCGGGAGGCCTCCAGGTGGGTCAGACGGGCCAGGGTGTCGAAGCCGATGCCGTCGAAGGTGCCGACGGAGGTGGCCAGCCGGTTCTTCAGCGGGGCCGTCCAGCGTTCGGGGAGCGCGGTGGGGGAGCCGGCGAGGAGGGCGGCGATGCCGCCGGCGGTCGCGCCGCCCGAGTCCGTGTCGAGGCCACCGGACACGACGCGGCAGATCGCGCCGGTGAAGTCGCCGTCCGCGTGGGTGAGGGCGGCGGCGATCAGCGCGGTGTTGGGCACGGCGTGCACCCAGTGGACGTCCGCGTGCCGGGCGTGGATCGCGTCGACGACGTCTGCGAAGTCGTCGTGCTCGTGCGCCAGCCGCACGGCGTGGCGCACGGCGCGGGCGAGCCGGGAGCGGGGCGGTACGACGGCGAGACCGGCCCGCAGACAGGCATGGACGTCCCGGCCGCCGGTGCCGCCGCCGGTGTCGGCGGCGTGGCCCGCGGCGGCGGTGGCGATGACGGCCGCGGCGAACATCGCGGCGTAGACGCCGTTGGCGGTGTGGGTGAGGGTCGCGTCGCGATGGGCCTGTTCCGCCGCGCCCGCCGGGTCCCCCGGATTGGTCCAGCCGTGCACGTCGGCGCGGATCAGGGCGCCGATCCACTCGCGGAACGGATTGCGGTACCGGGCGGTGCGCGGGGGCTCCAGGCCGCTCAGGAGGTTGCGGTAGGCGATGCGTTCGGCGGTGAAGGCGCGGCCCGCCGGGAGTTCGTCCAGCCAGAGCCGGGCCACGTCCGCGGTGGTGAAGTCCCTGCCGTACCGCTGGAGCAGCAGCAGGTTGAGGAGGGGGTAGTCGAGGTCGTCGTCCTCGGGCATGCCGTCGATGTTCTCGGCGAGGGACGTGGCCGCGGAGCGACGGTTCCAGGGGTACCGGGCGGCCAGTTCCCCGGGGACTCCGCGGGCGGTGAAGTAGTCGTTCAGGGGCCAGTTCCCGGTGGCCCGGGCGAGCAGGCGGATGCCGTCGAGGGGGAGCTTCTCCACGGGTTTGCCGAGCAGGCAGCCGACGGCCCGGCCGAGCCAGGCGGCTTCGAGGCGGCCGGTACGGCGGGGACCCTCGTCGCCGTGGCCCGGAGTCGGCGCGCCGGTGCCGGCGGGGGAGGGCCAGTCGGGGCACAGGGACTTGATCGCGGCGAGGTCCGTCGGCTCGTCGTCCGCCAGGCTGCTGGGCAGGTCGGCCAGTTCGTCCAGGAGGTCCCCGGCCAGCAGCCTGAGGTAGCGGGACGCCGGACGCAGGGAGGCGCCGGCGCGGAGCGGGGCCTCAGGGCCGCCCGCCGCGCGCCAGCGGGCCGCGACGGCCGAGGGCGCCCTGCCGTCCTGGGCCGCCTGGCGCAGCTCGTGGCCGATCAGGTCCTCCGGCTGGACCCAGGTCAGTCGGAGCACGCCGGGCCTCCCAACTCGACGAACGCCCGTTCGTGCGCCCGGCGTCGGGAGACGTCGCGCGCGAAGACCTCGCCGGTCACCGCGGTCAGCGCGGCCGCGGGCGCCCAGAGGTCGAGACGGCTGGCGTCCGCCACGGTCTTCGCCCAGTCCTCGGGGACCGCAGAGCCGAGGGCGCCGGTCACCGCCCCGGCCATCGTGGCGATGGAGTCGCAGTCCCGGCCGTAGTTCACCGCGCCCAGCACCGCCTGCCGGAAGTCGCCGCGGGCCACCACCACCATGCCCAGCGCGACGGGAAGTTCCTCGACGGCGTGCAGCCGGGACGGCCGGCGGGCGCCCAGCGAGGGGGAACGGTAGTCGGGGCCCACGGTGTCGTACGGGGCCACCGCCTCCCGCAGCGGGCACAGCGCGGACTCGAAGTCCGGGTGCCGGGACGCCTCTTCGCAGACCCGTTCGATCGCCTCCCGGGTGCCGTCCTTCGCCAGCGACAGGCACGCGTCGACGACCGAGTCCGCACTCGCCCCCGGCACGCACGCCGCCGCCACGGCCGCAGCGAGCACCCCCGCCGCCTCCCGGCCGTACGACGACTGGTGGGCCCCCGCGACGTCCAGCGCCTCGGCGTACGCGCCCGCCGGGTTGGCCGCGTTGACCAGGCCGACGGGGGCCATGTACATCGCGGCACCGCAGTTGACGATGTTGCCGACGCCCGCCTCGCGCGGGTCGACATGGCCGTAGTGGATCTGGGCCACCAGCCACTTCTCCGCGAGGAAGATCCGCTGGAGCGGGAGCGCCTCCGCCTCCAGTTCCGGGATCCAGCGCGGGGTGCCCATCAGGTCCGGCACCAGATGGTCGGCGACGGCATGGGCGTCCAGATGGTCCCGGACCCGCGTGTACACCCGGACCAGGGCGTGCGTCATGAGGGTGTCGTCGGTGACGTGTCCGTCGCCCTTGTGGTACGGGGCGATGGGCCGGGCGGTGCGCCAGGCGTCGCCGTTCCAGGGGCCGACGACACCGTGGACGCGGCCACCGTGGCGTTCGGCGATCTGCTCGGGGGAGTACCCCTCGACGGGGCCGCCGAGCGCGTCACCGACGGCGGCTCCCACCAGCGCGCCGGTGATCCGCTCGTCCAGGGGCGCACCCCGGCCCCGCTTATCGTCCTCTGTGAGCGTCATGTCCGAATCATCCCCCTGACGGGGGTGGTTGTGCGGCTTCCAGGAGCCCGGCGAGTTCCACCAGGTCGGTGCCGGTGAACCGGGGGAGCGCGCAGCCGGAGAGGGTGCGGCAGCTCTCCCGCCACGATCCGGGGATCGCCGCGCTGCCGCCCAGCGCGCCGGTCAGGGCGCCCACGAGGGCGGGGGCGGAGTCCGCGACCCGGGACAGGCAGGCCGCGGCGGGGACCGCCTCCGCGATCCGGCCGCGTGCGGCGGTGGCCAGGGCGAGAGCGACGGGGACGGTTTCGGCGGCGGCGACACCGTAGCTGTAGACGTGGTCGACGATCTGGTGTTCCAGGAGCGGTACGAGGGCGAAGACGCCGTCGCTGTCCGCGGCGAGCCGCAGGGCGTGCCGGGCGTTGCGGCCGACCTCCGTCTCCTCGGGCAGCTCGGCGACCGCGGCGGCCACACACGCCGCCACGTCCGCTCCGGCCAGCGCGCGGGCGACGGCGGCGGCCATCGCGCGGGCGCCGTGCACCCCGTCGCCGTCCTGGGTGTAGCGGGCGTCGAACTCGGCGAGCGCCGCGGCGCGTGCGGGGTCTCCGGCGTGGGCGACGGCCAGGACGCAGGCCCGTACGCAGGCCGCGTCGTCGAAGTAGTGCGGGTTGTCGTGGCCGGTGGCGGGCGGGCGCAGACCCGTGGCGAGGTTGCCGAGCCCGGCCCGTACGGAGATACGGGCGCGCAGGGGGAGTACGGCCGACTCGATCTCGGGGGCGCGGGCGGCCGCCGCGGCGACCTCGCCGGCCACGGCGTTCCAGGTCAGGTCGATGGCGGCCCGGGTACGGCGTTCCCGGCTCAGGTCCCCCAGGAGGCTGTCGTGGCCGGCCAACAGGACCGCCTCGGCCGCGAACGCCGCCCACTCGGCGTCGTCGGAGGGGCCGAGCCGCAAGGGCTCCGGGGGCTGGTTGAGGGCGATCGGCACGGGGAGGGTGGTGGTCGCGTTCTGCTCGGCGAAGGCGTCCAGCTCCCGGGTGAGCCGCCGGGTCCACTCGGGCATCCGGGCGGCCCGGTGCCGTGCGGCGGGCCAGCCGGCGGCGTCACCGGCGGCGAGGCCGAGCAGCAGGCCCTCGATGCGCGTCCGCGGCGGCGGGGCGGGGGGTGGGGTCATGCCGGGGCCTCCATGTCGTTGTCCGCTGCCAGGACGAAAGCGCCCGGGGTGAGCAGGTCCGCGATGTCCAGGACGTGGTGGCCGGCCATCGCGGGCAGACAGCTGCCGCGGGCCGGGCCGATGGCTGCGGCCCAGGCCTCCGGGATCGCGTGAACACCCCGGGTCGCCCCCGCGAGGGCGCCCGCCACGGCCGCCGTGGTGTCGGCGTCGCGGCCCATGTTGACGGCCGTCAGCACCGCTTGTTCGAAGTCGCCGTCCGCCGCCGCGTACGCGCCGAAGGCGAGGGCGACGGCTTCGGGGGCCAGGTCGGTCCAGGGGTAGCCACCGACCACGACGGCGGAGCGGACCGCGCGTTCGCCCAGGTGGGCGGCGGTGACGGCGCGGCGCAGGGAACGGGCGGTCCAGGAGTCCTCCGGCACCAGGGCCAGCGCGGCGGCGACGACGGTGACCACCGGTGCTCCCGCCATCGCCGCCGCCACGCCCGCCGCGACCGCCTGGCCGCCGTAGATGCCCTCGCCGTCGTGACTGACCGAGCCGTCGACGGCCGCCAGCCGGGCCGCCTCGGCGGGGCGGCCGGCCGCGAAGACGCCGTGCGGGGCCGCCCGCATCGCCAGCCCGTCGCTCCAGGGATGGCGGTGCTGGGCGGAGAGGGGGGCGGCCAGCCCCCGGCGGAGGTTCTCCAGGGTGCCGCGCTCGCTGAAGCCCGCGCCGCGGAAGGACCCCTCGCAGCGGTCCGCGATCCACTCGTGCCAGGCCGTCCCCACCTGCTCCGGGGTGAGCGCGGAGCCGTGCCGGGCCAGCAGCAGGCCGGTGAGGATCGCGTACTCGGTGTCGTCCGTGCCCGCGGGGTGCTCCGCGACGTACCCGGTGATACGGCCCCACCGGGCGCGGATCTCGGAGGGCCGCATGTTCTCGGCCGGGGCGCCCAGCGCGTCGCCGACGGCCAGGCCGAGCAGCGCGCCGCGTGCCCGCTCGCGGAGCCCGCCGGAGCCCTCGGGCGCCGGGGCGGAGGGGATGCAGGCGATCGATGCCATACGCGGCTCTCCTCTCAGGGGCGCCCCGAGAGGCGCGAAGCCCTTTGCGGAACTGTCCCCGGTGAGGGGTGCGGCGCAGCCTCACACGCCTCAGCGTCACCCGGTCGACGTCTGCGCGGCCCTCCGCACAGACGTGCAGAATCCGCAAAACCGCAGGTTAGCCCAGCCTTTCCTTGCTGGCGGAGGGGAATCAAGGGGAGTATCTTGAGCGTTGTAAAAAAGTAGAACATGTCTAAAGTTGCGTCTGTTCGCAGACGCTGGTGAACTCCCTGGGGGACCGCATGGCACTCATCGAGACCGAGGCGACGCTGCACGAGGCGCACCGCGACAACCACACCCACCGTGACGTGAACGGCGGCTGGCTGCGCCCCGCCGTGTTCGGCGCGATGGACGGACTGGTCTCCAACCTCGCGCTGATCACCGGCGTCGCCGGCGGCTCGGTCGGTCAGCAGACCATCGTCATCACCGGCCTCGCGGGCCTGGCGGCCGGCGCCTTCTCCATGGCCGCAGGCGAGTACACCTCCGTCGCCTCCCAGCGCGACCTCGTCGAGGCCGAACTGGACGTCGAACGGCGCGAACTGCGCAAGCACCCCCAGGACGAGGAGGCCGAACTCGCCGCCCTCTACGAGTCCCGCGGTGTCGAGCCGGAACTCGCCCGCGAGGTGGCCCGGCAGCTGTCGAAGGACCCCGAGCAGGCGCTGGAGATCCACGCCCGTGAGGAACTGGGGATCGACCCCGGCGACCTGCCCTCGCCCACCGTGGCCGCCGTCTCCAGCTTCGGCGCCTTCGCGCTGGGCGCGCTGCTGCCCGTGCTGCCCTATCTGCTCGGCGCGAGCAGCCTGTGGCCGGCCGTGCTGGTGGCCCTGCTGGGACTCTTCCTGTGTGGCGCGCTGGTGGCCAAGGTGACCGCGCGGACCTGGTGGTTCAGCGGTCTGCGGCAGCTCGCCCTCGGCGGCGCGGCGGCCGGCGTGACCTACACCCTGGGCACGCTGTTCGGAACCGCCGTCGGATGACCCGGCTCCACCCGACCCGGACGGATGACCCGGTTCGGGTGATCAGGTTCGGACGGCCCGGTCGGATCACGCGAGCCGCGTGATCCGACCGGGCCGTCCGGTGATCCGGCTCCGCTTTCGTGCGACGGACCGCACAAGTAGCCGTTACTCGTTGGTTTCGACCGTGTGACGACGGGGCATGAGCCGAAAGCGCTGCGGGTAACGAAGCCCGTGACGCACCCGCGAGGAGGGGCGAAGACGCCCTCCCTCGTCTTCGGACCGGCGGACACCGATCTGCCCGCCCCGGTCCCCACAGCCTCCACCGCCAGGCGCGGAACCCCGCCGTGACCTGCAAGGTTTTTGCGCAATGGAATGAAATATCCCCCTTTCCGGGACCTCACCCATCGTGTAATCTGCACGAAATTTCGCAGTCACGCAGAGGGCCAGCGTCGTCCCTCGGCACTTGCCACACGCCACATGACGACGACGAGGAGAGCCGATGCGTATGCCGCGTCAGCCGTGCCAGCATTCCGCGCAAGGCCAGAACCGGTCCTTCATGGACGCCCGACCCGCCCCCCAGGGCCTGTACGACCCCCGCGACGAGCACGACGCCTGCGGCGTGGGCTTCGTCGCCACCCTCACCGGCGAGGCGTCCCACACCCTGGTGGAGCAGGCACTCACCGTCCTGCGCAACCTGGAGCACCGCGGCGCCACCGGCTCCGAGCCCGACTCCGGCGACGGCGCGGGCATCCTCTCCCAGATCCCGGACGCCTTCTTCCGCGAGGTGGCCGGCTTCGAACTGCCCACGGCCGGCGCCTACGCCGTCGGCACCGCCTTCCTCCCCCCCGAAGCGGCCGACGAGGCCGCCGCCCGCATCGAGGAGATCGCCCGCGACGAGGGCCTGACCGTCCTCGGCTGGCGCGAGGTGCCCGTCGCACCCGAACTGCTCGGCGCCACCGCCCGTTCCACGATGCCCGCCTTCCGCCAGATCTTCGTCATGGACCACGCGTCGACCGGCATCGACCTCGACCGCACGGCCTTCGCGCTGCGCAAGCGCGCCGAGCGCGAGGCCGACGTCTACTTCCCGTCGCTGTCCGCGCGGACCATCGTCTACAAGGGCATGCTCACCACCGGCCAGCTGGAGCCCTTCTTCCCGGACCTGTCGGACCGTCGCTTCGGCTCCGCGATCGCGCTCGTGCACTCCCGGTTCTCCACGAACACCTTCCCCTCGTGGCCGCTCGCGCACCCCTACCGCTTCGTCGCCCACAACGGTGAGATCAACACCGTCAAGGGCAACCGCAACTGGATGCGCGCCCGCGAGTCCCAGCTGGTCTCCGACCTGTTCGGTCCCGAGAAGGACCTCGAGCGCATCTTCCCGGTGTGCACCCCCGACGCCTCCGACTCCGCCTCCTTCGACGAGGTCCTCGAACTGCTGCACCTCGGCGGGCGTTCGCTGCCGCACTCCGTGCTGATGATGATCCCGGAGGCGTGGGAGAACCACGCCTCGATGGAGCCGGCCCGGCGCGCCTTCTACCAGTACCACTCCACGATGATGGAGCCCTGGGACGGCCCCGCCTGCGTCACCTTCACCGACGGCACCCAGGTCGGCGCCGTACTCGACCGCAACGGCCTGCGCCCCGGCCGCTACTGGGTCACCGACGACGGTCTGGTCGTCCTCGGCTCCGAGGTCGGCGTCCTCGACGTCGACCCGGCGAAGGTCGTCCGCAAGGGCCGCCTGCAGCCCGGCCGCATGTTCCTGGTGGACACCGCCGAGCACCGCGTCATCGAGGACGACGAGATCAAGGCCGCCCTCGCCGCCGAGCACCCCTACGCCCAGTGGCTGGAAGCCGGCGAGATCGAACTGTCCGACCTGCCCGAGCGCGAGCACATCGTGCACACCCACGCCTCGGTCACCCGACGCCAGCAGACCTTCGGCTACACCGAGGAGGAACTGCGCGTCCTGCTCGCCCCGATGGCCAAGGCCGGCGCCGAACCGATCGGCTCCATGGGCACCGACTCGCCGATCGCCGCGCTCTCCGACCGCCCCCGGCTGCTCTTCGACTACTTCACCCAGCTGTTCGCACAGGTCACCAACCCGCCGCTGGACGCGATCCGCGAAGAACTGGTCACCTCCCTGCGCAGCTCCCTGGGCCCCCAGGGCAACCTGCTCGAGCCGACGGCCGCCTCCTGCCGCTCCGTCGTCCTGCCCTTCCCGGTCATCGACAACGACGAACTGGCCAAGCTCATCCACGTCAACGCCGACGGCGACCTGCCCGGCTTCAAGGCCGCCACCCTCTCCGGTCTCTACCGGGTCTCCGGCGGCGGCGACACCCTGGCCGCCCGCATCGAGGAGATCTGCGCCGAGGCCGACGCCGCCATCGGCAACGGCGCCCGCCTGATCGTCCTGTCCGACCGGCACTCCGACGCCGAGCACGCGCCGATCCCGTCGCTGCTGCTCACCGCGGCCGTCCACCACCACCTCATCCGCACCAGGCAGCGCACCCGGGTGGGCCTCCTGGTCGAGGCCGGAGACGTCCGCGAGGTCCACCACGTGGCCCTCCTCATCGGCTTCGGCGCCGCCGCAGTCAACCCGTACCTGGCGATGGAGTCCGTCGAGGACCTCGTCCGCGCGGGCACCTTCCTGCAAGCCGTCGACGGCGAGCCCGAGAAGGCCATCCGCAACCTCATCCACGCCCTCGGCAAGGGCGTACTGAAGGTCATGTCCAAGATGGGCATCTCCACCGTCGCCTCCTACCGCGGCGCCCAGGTCTTCGAAGCCGTCGGCCTCGACGAGCGGTTCGTCGAGAAGTACTTCCACGGCACCGCCACCAAGATCGGCGGCATCGGCATCGACGTCGTCGCCCAGGAGGTCGCCGCCCGCCACGCCAAGGCGTACCCCGCCTCCGGCATCGCCCCCGCCCACCGCGCTCTCGACATCGGCGGCGAGTACCAGTGGCGCCGCGAGGGAGAACCGCACCTGTTCGACCCGGAGACCGTCTTCCGCCTCCAGCACTCCACGCGCTCCGGCCGCTACGACGTCTTCAAGCAGTACACCGACCGCGTCAACGAGCAGTCCGAACGCCTGATGACGCTGCGCGGCCTGTTCGGCTTCACCTCCGACCGCAGGCCCGTCCCCCTCGACGAGGTCGAGCCGGCCTCCGAGATCGTCAAGCGGTTCTCCACCGGCGCCATGTCGTACGGCTCCATCTCCCAGGAGGCGCACGAGACCCTCGCCGTCGCCATGAACCAGCTCGGAGGCAAGTCCAACACCGGCGAGGGCGGCGAGGACCCCGAGCGCCTGTACGACCCGGCCCGCCGCTCCTCCATCAAGCAGGTCGCCTCCGGCCGCTTCGGAGTGACCTCCGAATACCTGGTCAACGCCGACGACATCCAGATCAAGATGGCCCAGGGCGCCAAGCCCGGCGAGGGCGGCCAGCTGCCCGGCCCCAAGGTCTACCCGTGGATCGCGAAGACCCGGCACTCGACACCCGGCGTGGGCCTCATCTCCCCGCCGCCGCACCACGACATCTACTCCATCGAGGACCTCGCCCAGCTCATCCACGACCTGAAGAACGCCAACCCCCGGGCGCGCATCCACGTCAAGCTGGTCTCCGAGGTCGGCGTCGGCACCGTCGCCGCGGGCGTCTCCAAGGCCCACGCCGACGTCGTGCTCATCTCCGGCCACGACGGCGGCACCGGCGCCTCCCCGCTGACCTCGCTCAAGCACGCCGGCGGCCCCTGGGAACTCGGCCTCGCCGAGACCCAGCAGACACTCCTGCTCAACGGCCTGCGCGACCGGATCGTCGTCCAGACCGACGGCCAGCTCAAGACCGGCCGCGACGTCGTCGTCGCCGCCCTCCTCGGCGCCGAGGAGTTCGGCTTCGCCACCGCACCCCTGGTCGTCTCCGGCTGCGTCATGATGCGCGTCTGCCACCTGGACACCTGCCCGGTCGGCATCGCCACCCAGAACCCGGTGCTGCGCGAGAGGTTCGCCGGCAAGGCCGAGCACGTCGTGAACTTCTTCCGGTTCATCGCCGAAGAGGTCCGCGAACTCCTCGCCGAACTCGGCTTCCGCTCCCTCGAGGAAGCCGTCGGCCACGCCGAGGTCCTCGACGTGACCCGCGCCGTCGACCACTGGAAGGCGCAGGGCCTGGAACTGGCCCCGCTGCTCCACGTCCCGGACCTGCCCGACGGCGCCGTCCGCCACCAGGCCGTCCCCCAGGACCACGGACTGGCGAAGGCCCTCGACAACGAGCTGATCAAGCTCGCCGCCGACGCGCTCGCCGCCGACGGCGCCCCCGACGCCCAGCCGGTCCGCGCCCAGGTCGCCATCCGCAACATCAACCGCACCGTCGGCACCATGCTCGGCCACGAGGTGACGAAGAAGTTCGGCGGCGCCGGCCTGCCCGACGACACCATCGACATCACCTTCACCGGCTCCGCCGGCCAGTCCTTCGGCGCCTTCGTCCCCCGCGGCATCACCCTGCGCCTGGAGGGCGACGCCAACGACTACGTCGGCAAGGGCCTCTCCGGCGGCCGCCTCGTCGTCCGCCCCGACCGCGGCGCCGACCACCTCGCCGAGTACAGCGTCATCGCCGGCAACACCCTCGCCTACGGCGCCACCGGCGGCGAGATGTTCCTGCGCGGCAAGGTCGGCGAACGGTTCTGCGTGCGCAACTCCGGCGCGCTGGTCGTCTCCGAGGGCGTGGGCGACCACGGCTGCGAATACATGACCGGCGGCCACGCGGTCGTCCTCGGCGAGACCGGCCGCAACTTCGCGGCCGGCATGTCCGGCGGCGTCGCCTACGTCATCGACCTCGACCGGGACAACGTCAACGCCGGCAACCTGGACGCCGTCCACGAACTCGACGACACCGACCGCGCCCGGCTGCACGACGTGGTGCGCCGGCACCAGGAGGAGACGGGCTCCACCGTCGCCGCCAAGCTGCTCGCCGAGTGGGACAGCCCCGGCGCGGGCGCAGCCCGCTTCAGCAAGATCACCCCCCGTACGTACCAGGCAGTGCTCGCCGCCAAGGACGCCGCCGAGCGAGCCGGACTCTCCGAGTCCGACACCCACCAGAAGATGATGGAGGCGGCGACCCATGGCTGACCCGAAGGGCTTCTTGAACCACGGGCGCGAGGTCGCCACCTCCCGCCCGGTCACCGAACGCGTCAAGGACTGGAACGAGGTCCACGTCCCCGGCTCCCTGCTGCCGATCATCAGCAAGCAGGCCGGCCGCTGCATGGACTGCGGCATCCCGTTCTGCCACAACGGCTGCCCGCTGGGCAACCTCATCCCCGAGTGGAACGACTACGCCTACCGCGAGGACTGGCAGGCGGCCTCCGAGCGCCTGCACGCCACCAACAACTTCCCGGAGTTCACCGGCCGCCTGTGCCCCGCCCCGTGCGAATCGGCGTGCGTCCTCGGCATCAACCAGCCGCCCGTCACCATCAAGAACGTCGAGGTCTCGATCATCGACAAGGCGTGGGAGACCGGCGACGTCGCCCCGCGCATCCCCGAACGCCACTCCGGCAAGACCGTCGCGGTCGTCGGCTCCGGCCCCGCCGGCCTGGCCGCCGCCCAGCAGCTGACCCGGGCCGGCCACACCGTCGCCGTGTACGAACGGGCCGACCGCGTCGGCGGCCTCCTGCGCTACGGCATCCCCGAGTTCAAGATGGAGAAGCGGCACATCAACCGCCGTATCGAGCAGATGCGCGCGGAGGGCACCAAGTTCCGCACGGGCATCGAGATCGGCCGTGACATGCCGGCCACCGCACTGCGCAAGCGGTACGACGCCGTCGTCCTCGCCGTCGGCGCGACCACGGCACGCGACCTGCCGGTACCGGGCCGCGAACTGAGCGGCATCCACCAGGCCATGGAATACCTGCCGCTGGCCAACAAGGTGCAGGAGGGCGACCACGTCACCCCGCCGATCTCCGCCGAGGGCAAGCACGTCGTCGTCATCGGCGGCGGCGACACCGGCGCCGACTGCGTGGGCACCGCCCACCGCCAGGGCGCCGCCTCCGTCACCCAGCTGGAGATCATGCCCCGCCCGGGCGAGGAACGGAACCCGCTCTCCCAGCCGTGGCCGACCTTCCCCATGCTCTACAAGGTCACCTCCGCGCACGAGGAGGGCGGCGAGCGGGTCTACTCCGTCTCCACCACCCACTTCGAGGGCGACGCGGACGGCAACGTGCAGTGGCTGCACCTGACCGAAGTCGAATTCGTCGACGGCGAGCTCACCCACAAGCCCGGCACCGAGCGGGCGATCCCGGCCCAGCTGGTCACCCTCGCCATGGGCTTCACCGGCACCGACCGGGACAACGGCCTCGTCGAGCAGTTCGGCCTGGACCTCGACGAACGCGGTAACATCGCCCGCGACGCAGAATTCCAGACCAGCGTGCCGGGTGTCTTCGTCGCCGGTGACGCCGGCCGCGGCCAGTCCCTCATCGTGTGGGCGATCGCCGAGGGCCGCTCCGCCGCGCGCGGCTGCGACCGCCACCTCACCGGCGCGAGCGACCTGCCCGCACCGATCCGCCCCACGGACCGCTCACTGACGGTGTGACGGACCGCCCCGTCCGCCACCACCCGGTGGCGGACCGCACCGCACAAAGGACCTGACGGGTCCCCCACGGAGGTCCCGTACAACGGCGTACGGAACACCAGGTGGCGCCTGCCCTCCGTCCCCGACCAGGACGAAACCGGGCAGGCGCCGCCGCATCCCGGTCAGGGGATCCGGAAGGTGCTCCCGTTCACCTGCCACGTCAGCGGCGTCGCCAGCTCCAGGTTCCCCTCCCGCAGGAACCGGCGCTGAACGGTGTCCACCCGGGACGTGTCGGCGCCCGGCTTCCTCGCGAGCATCGCCGCGCGACGCACCTCGAGGAACGCCTCCAGAAACGTTTCCTCGTCGCCGCCCCGCCCCGGCGTCTCGGCCTTGCGCATGGCCCGCTCCCGTATGCCGTAGAAACCGTCCGGGCCGGTGTCGGGGCCCCGCCGGACCATCGCGTCGTAGTACACGAACTGGCCGAGCGTGCCGAGACCGTCCAGCTTGGCCATGCGCACCGCCGGATCGAAGTAGACCCGGTCGCGCTCCGCCTCCTGGGCCGCGCGGAACGCGGACTTCTCCGACTCCGCCCGCCAGGCCTTCGTGAAGCCCGGGTCCAGACCCTCGTGCGAGTCCGTGCCGTCCACCTCACGCAGCGCGGGCAGGAACTCCGCCAGCCCGTTGTCCGGATGATCCTTCGTGTAGCCCTCCACGAGGGCGAGCAGGTCGTGGGTGCCGGTGGTGAAACCGACGATGCCGGCCGTGTAGCCGACACCGTCCCCGACGTCCTCGATGATGCCGTAGGTCTCACGCCAGCGCAGCGTCGAGTTCTCGGCACTCGCCACGAGCTGCTGGGCGAGCTCCTTCTTCGCCGGCTCGGCCAGACCCGGCGGCCGGCTCGCCACCAGCGCGTCGTCCTCGGCCGACTCCGACTCGGCACGCTCCTTGGCCTGCTCGCGTGCGTTCGGCGAGGCGGACACGGCCGGACCGCTGCCGGGAGCCGCACCGTCCGACCCCCCGGGCACCAGCATGTACACGGCCGTCGCCACCACGGGCACGGCCGCGACCAGCAGCGCCGGACGCCTCACCGGAAAACACCTCCACCCGTCAGATCCGCCACCTTGACCGCCGCCAGGACGACGAGCAGCGCGAACAGCACCAGACACGCCCCCGCCTGCAACAACGCACGATGCCTGCCCCTGGGCACGTACGCGAAGGCCACCGCCACCGCACCACCCGCCAGCAGCCCACCCAGGTGCCCCTCCCACGACGTGAACACCGCGGAGACCACCAGCCACAGCAACAACCCCGCCATGAACCGGTTGACCCCGCTCATGTCGGCACCGATCCGACGCGCCATGACGTAGTACGCGGCCCCCAGCCCGAAGATCGCCCCGGACGCCCCGACCACCACGTCCTGCGGGGCGAGCAGCAGCACCAGCACCGAACCCCCCAGCGCCGACAGCAGATACAGGGCGAGATGGTGGACCCGGCCCAGCATCGGCTCGACGGCCCGTCCCAGATTCCACAGCACCACCATGTTCATCACGATGTGCAGGACGCCGAACGTCCCCCCGGTGGGCGGCAGATGCAGGAACGCGCCGGTCAGCAGCCGGTACCACTCCCCGCCAGCCACACCCTCCGGACGGAAGGCCCCGAAGTACCCGCCCTCCACCCACACATAGTGCCCGCCGTCCGGCCCGACCAGCCCCGCGCCCAGCATCGCGAACCGGTCCACGACCCCCGGCAGCGCCACCTCCGCCAGATAGGCCAGCACATTGACGACGATCAGCGCGTACGTCACCACCGGCACCGCCGAGACCCGGCCACCCACCACGGTGCGGGCCTGCCGCATCGACCGCACGCCCTCCCTCACGCACTCGGGACACTGGTGGCCCACGGCCGCCTCCCGCATGCAGTCCGGACAGATGTACCGCTCGCAGCGCACACAGCTGACGTGACACTCCACCTTGGGATGGCGGTAACAGGTGGTGACGGTGGACTCGGAATCCACGAGCCGGCTCCTAGTGAGGGACGGGACGGACGAGCCGGCGGGGACGGCGGCGAACAAAAGTATCGAACACCGGTGCAGTCACGCGGAAGCGGGGTCGAAACGCCCGGACCACGCGCCACGGCCCGCACCCCGGAGAACCACGGACACCCACCCCGGACACCCACCCCTACGTGTCGCACTCCAGCACCGTCCGGCACAACCCGCACCGCACCCGCACCCGCCCCCGCACCGCCACCCTGATCCGCTGATGACAGGTCGGACACGGAAACGACACCCGCAACGCCCCCTCACCGTCACCGCCCGACGTGAAGCTGTACGGCACACCCCCCGGAGCCGACGCGACCCCGACGCGACCCTGCAGCTGCTCCCGAGCCTGCCGGCGGTCCCGCGCGTACCGCCGGCGCCCCACCCAGCCGGCCGCCGTCAACGGCGGCCGCTGCCCGTCCCGCCGCGCCAACTCCATCCCCCTCACATACGCCGCATAAGCCTGCGCACTGGTGAACCACACCGACGGATCCTCACCGAACACCAGCGACCGCTTCGCCAGCACATACCCGAACTCCTCCGGCGTGAGATACCCCAGCTTCTGCGACGACACCCCGTCCTCCCGGAACGCGTCCAGCAGCAGCCACCCCGCCCCCAGATACGTCGCCGCCGTGTCCGTCAGGATCTCGTTGTCCCGCGTACCGGGAAACGACAACCCCAGACGATGCAGATACACGTGCATCACCTCATGCGCCAGCGCCGCCCCGATATCCCGCCGATGCGTCCGGAACCGATCATTCAACTCCACGAAGTACTCCGGACCGGCCGCGAGCTCGACATTCGCCGCATGCCGCATCTCACGAAAACCGACGACCAACCGCGCATCCGGCAACCGGTAGTGCCGCACCAACTCCCGCGCCACCCGCTGCGCCCCCAGATGAAGATCATCCAGGTCGCCGAACGCCACATCCACCGGAGCCACACTGGTCGAGAACGACCGCACCGTGTCGTACGACAAACGCCGGTACACCGCCGTGACAGCCGACCGCACCGTCTCCAGATGCGGAAAACCGTGCTCCACCGGCCCGCCGTTCGCCACGCCTCACCCCCAAGACGCCAAAAACCGATTCCACCCTACGACCCCGCCCCCACAACCGCCCCCGACCGACCACAACCGTCCACACCCCGAACACCACACCCCCCACCCACCACCGCCCCGTAGGCTGCCACCCCATGACCACCAGCAACACCGGAACCAAAGACACCGACCCCGCAGTCCGCGAAGAACTCGCCCGGTTGCGCGACAGCATCGACAACATCGACGCCGCCGTCGTCCACATGCTCGCCGAACGCTTCAAATGCACCCAGCAGGTCGGCCGCCTCAAGGCCCGCCACCACCTGCCACCCGCCGACCCCGCCCGCGAAAGCCGACAGATCACCCGACTGCGCACCCTCGCCGAGAACGCCAAACTCGACCCGGCCTTCGCCGAGAAATTCCTCAACTTCATCATCGCCGAGGTCATCCGCCACCACGAACACATCGCCGACACCACCACCAGGAACACCACCGACGACTCCACACCCACCACCGACTGACACCCCCGAAAACCCGCAGAGGCGCGCATCGGGGAGCCCCCACAACACCGGACATACGCCGCGTACCGATCCGCCTCTGTGCCACACCGAGGGCATCGGGCAGCATGGCCTGCATGTCCGTACTGACGCGCGACGAAGCGCACAACCGAGCACAGCTCCTCGACGTCCACCGCTACACGATCGAACTCGATCTCACCACCGGTGACGACACCTTCGACTCCCACACCCTGATCCGCTTCACCGTCCTCACCGACCAGGACGACACGGACACCTTCGTCGAAGTCAAGCCCGCCGAGCTGCGCTCCGTCACCCTCGACGGACACCCCCTCGACCCCGAGACCCTCGACGGCAACCGACTGCCACTCAAGGGCCTCACCCCCGGCGAACACGAACTACGCGTCGACGCCACCATGCACTACTCCCGCACCGGCGAAGGCATGCACCGCTTCACCGACCCCGCCGACGGCGAGACCTACGTCTACACCCAGCTCTTCATGGACGACGTCCAACGCGTCTTCGCCGCCTTCGACCAACCCGACCTCAAAGCCGTCTTCGACGTGACCGTCACCGCCCCCCACAACTGGACCGTCCTCGCCAACGGCATCACCCGACACCTCGGCCAAGGCCGCTGGAAAGCAGCCCCCACCCCCCTCATCTCCACCTACCTCGTCGCCGTCGCCGCAGGCCCCTGGCACACCGTACGCACCGAACACCGCGGCCTGCCCTTCGCCCTCCACTGCCGCCGCTCCCTCGCACCCCACCTCGACGCCGACGCCGACGAACTCCTCGACATCACCCGCGCCTGCTTCGACCGCTACCACGAAAAATTCCAGGAACCCTACCCCTTCGACTCCTACGACCAGGCATTCGTCCCCGAATTCAACGCCGGCGCCATGGAAAACCCCGGACTCGTCACCTTCCGCGACGAATTCGTCTTCCGCTCCGCCGTCACCGACACCCAACGCCAGACCCGCGCCATGGTCATCGCCCACGAAATGGCCCACATGTGGTTCGGCGACCTCGTCACCCTCACCTGGTGGGACGACATCTGGCTCAACGAGTCCTTCGCCGAATACATGGGCTACCAGACCACCGCCGAAGCCACCCGCTTCGCCGACACCTGGACCGACTTCGGCATCACCCGCAAACCCTGGGGCTACGACGCCGACCAACGCCCCTCCACCCACCCCGTCGCCCCCGAAAACGTCCAGGACACCGCCTCCGCCCTCCTCAACTTCGACGGCATCTCCTACGCCAAGGGCGCCTCCGCACTACGCCAACTCGTCACCTGGCTCGGCGAAAAAGACTTCCTCGCCGGCATCAACACCCACATCAGCCGGCACAAATTCGCCAACGCCACCCTCGCCGACTTCATCGACTCCCTCGCCTCCGCCACCGACCGCGACGTCCACGCCTGGGCCGACGCCTGGCTCCGCACCACCGGCGTCGACACCCTCACCCCCCAACTCCACACCGACAACGGACACTGGCACCTCACCATCCGCCACGCGGACGGCGACAGCCGCCCCCACCGCATCACCCTCGGCCTCTACGACCACGACCTCGACGACACACGCGGCCTCACCCCCCGCACCCGCCTGGAAGCCGACCTCCCCACCCACGGCGACACCACCATCAGCGCCCCGGGCCCACGCCCCGCCCTTTTTGTCCTCAACGACGGCGACCTCACCTACGCCAAGATCCGCTTCGACGACCAGTCCTTCCGGACCATCCAGACCCGCCTGTCCGGACTGCCCGACCCCCTCACCCGCGCCGTCGTCTGGAACGCCCTGCGCGACGCCGTCCGCGACGGCGACCTCCCCGCCACCGCCTACCTCGACATCGCCCGCACCCACCTCCCCCACGAAACCGACCTCGCCCTCGTCCAAGGCGCCCTCGCCTTCGCCACCACCCACATCGCCGACCGCTACCTCACCCCCGAACAACGCCCCGCCGCCCTCACCACCCTCACCGACCTGTGCCGCGACCTCATCCGCCGCACCGAGGACGGCGACCACCCCGACCTGCGCCTCATCGCCGTACGCCACCGCATCGACACCGCCGCCCACCCCCACACCATCGCCGCCTGGCTCGCCGACGGCACCGTCCCCGGCGGCCCCGAACTCGACCCCGAACTCCGCTGGCGCATCCTCACCCGCCTCGCCGTCCTCGACGCCACCGACGAAACCGCCATCGCCGCCGAACTCGCCCACGACCCCAGCGCCACCGGCCAGGAAGGCGCCGCCCGCTGCCGCGCCGCCCTGCCCCACGAAGACGCCAAGGCCCGCGCCTGGGACGCCATGTTCCACACCGACGACCTGTCCAACTACCTGTTCACCGCCACCGCCCAGGGCTTCTGGCAACCCGAACAAGCCGACCTCGTACACCCCTACGTCGCCCGCTACTACAAGGACGCCGTCGCCCTCGCCGCCCGCCGCGGCCCCGCCATCGCCGAAGCCGCCGGCCACTGGGCCTTCCCCGCCCACGCCGTCGACCCCGAAACCCTCCGCCTCGGCGAGAAATGCCTCCGCAAGGCCGACCCGACCCCCGCCCTCCGCCGCAAACTCGTCGACCAGCTCGACGACCTGGCCCGAGCACTGCGCGTACGCCAGGCGTGAATTGCGGACGCTTCGCTGTCGGGGGTACCGCACCTCACGGCACCCCCGATTATGCGAACTCATGACCGACATATGAACGGCAGCCAAGAATGCTCGTACGAGCACCCGGTCGCACAATTCAACTCTTGTCCATAACCATTCATACGCAGTCCGCCGAACGGTCACATACGACCTCATCACTACCCATCGGTAAGCTCTAGGCTCACACCATGCGCCGAGCCAAAATCGTCTGCACGCTAGGGCCCGCCACCGACACATACGACCAGATCAAAGACCTGGTCGACGCCGGAATGGACGTCGCCCGACTCAACCTCAGCCACGGCACCCACGCCGAGCACGAGGAGCGCTACCACCACGTACGAAAAGCCGCCGACGAAACCGGCCGCAGCGTCGGCCTCCTCGCCGACCTCCAAGGCCCGAAAATCAGACTCGGCCACTTCACCGAAGGCCCCGTACTCCTCGAACACGGCGACACCTTCACCATCACCGTCGAAGACGGCGCCCAAGGCGACCGCCACACCAGCGGCACCACCCACGCCGGCCTCGCAGACGACGTCACCCCCGGCGAACGCATCCTCATCGACGACGGCAAAGTCACCCTCGAAGTCACCGGCATCGACGGCCCCCGCGTCCACACCACCGTCATCGAAGGCGGCATGGTCTCCGACCACAAAGGCCTCAACCTCCCCGGCGTCGCCGTCTCCGTCCCCGCCCTCTCCAAAAAAGACGAAGACGACCTCCGCTGGGCCCTGCGCACCGGCTTCGACACCATCGCCCTCTCCTTCGTACGCAGCGGACGCGACATCAAAGACGTCCACCGCATCATGGAAGAAGAAGGCCGCCACCTCCCCGTCATCGCCAAAATCGAAAAACCCCAAGCCGTCGAGAACATCGACGACATCGTCGCCGCATTCGACGCCGTCATGATCGCCCGCGGAGACCTCGGCGTCGAAATGCCACTCGAACAAGTCCCCATCGTTCAAAAACGCGCCATCAAACTCGCCAAACGCAACGCCAAACCGGTCATCGTCGCCACCCAAATGCTCGACTCGATGATCGACAACGCCCGCCCCACCCGCGCCGAAGCCTCCGACGTCGCCAACGCCGTCCTCGACGGCACCGACGCCGTCATGCTCTCCGGCGAAACCAGCGTCGGCAAACACGCCATCCACACCGTCCGCACCATGGCCCGCATCATCGAAGCAGCCGAAGAAGACCTCCTCGCCAAAGGCCTCCCACCCCTCACCGAACGCAACAAACCCCGCACCCAAGGCGGCGCCCTGGCCCGCGCGGCAGCGGAAATCGGCGACTTCCTCGGCGCCACGTTCCTCGTCGCCTTCACCCGCTCCGGCGACACCGCCCGCCGCCTCTCCCGCTACCGCTCACCCATCCCCCTCCTCGCCTTCACCACCGACCCCGCCACCCGCTCCCAACTCAGCCTCACCTGGGGCGTCGAAACCTTCCTCGGCCCCCACGTCGGCACCACCGACGCCATGGTCGACCAGGTCGACGAACTCCTCCTGCGGTACGCCCGCTGCGAGAAGGGCGACACGGTCGTCATCACAGCCGGCTCCCCGCCCGGCGTCCCCGGCTCGACCAACCTCGTCCGAGTCCACCGCATCGGCGAGGACGACAGCCCCAAGTAGCCTTCGCCGGGTTCCGGTTCAGTGCTTGGGGCCCACATGGCGGTCCATCAGGGCGACGGAGGCCTTCTTGGCGACGGAGACGTTGAAGGGGACGCCGCCCCGGGTACAGTGCGTCCACTCGACACCGAGCCGGTCCAGGGCGTCGGTGTACAGCCTCCGGATGTCGTCCGACTTGTTGGTGAAGAAGTACCGGGGGTACTCGTAGCGTTTCCGCTCACCGCCGACCATGCGGGTGGTCCAGTTGGTGATCCGGCACCCGTCGGAGTGAATGAGACCGCGGACGAACTCCCACGGGTGAGCCTCGACGATGGCCCGCTGCCAGGGCTCGAGGACGATCGGCCGCTCGTGCTTCTTGCCGGGGCCGTGCTGGGGGAAGAGGCACCAGAGGTGTTTCGAGTAGATCTTGACTTCTCGACAGCCTTTTCGACGTACCCGGCAGACCGAGTTGTTGGGGAAGACGAGGCGCATGGAGTTTTCGCAGGCGTCCATGAGGCCGGGCCACGACTCATCGCATGTGACGGAGAGACTCGGTGTTCGCATGGCACGGTGCTGAATGATGTGTCCGTCACCGAGGTAGAGCCCCAGTAGGTATGCGTACGCCGTCACGTGCAGTTCGCCCTCGCAGCGAGGACAGACCGACTGGTGGGTGCCTGGGCACTCTCCGCGCCTGGCGCGGTCGAGGTGCTTCCAGTAGCTGATTGTTCCCACCGGGATGTTCAGGTCTCGGGCCACGTCCGTGTTCTTCGCGCCGTCGTGCAGCAGAGTCAGGGCCCTCTGTCGTACCTGAGTGTCATGGAGGCTCATGAGGTCACTGTTGAGCGCTGCTGACGACGACACGCAGAGGATCACGCAGGTTCACGCGAAGGTGTATGCCCACCTTCTCAGGCGTTCCTGGGAATCGAAGGAAAAGTGCCCCCGGTCGGACTCGAACCGACACTGTATGGGTTTTGAATCCATTGCCTGCTGCCAATTGGGCTACGGGGGCCTGCGAAATGAAGGCTGGCGGTCACCCGCCGTGCCCCCACCTTACCGCAGCTGGGTACGCTCTTGTCAGCAGTACCGGTCTGCCCCGCACCAAGGAGCCCCCACGTGAGCGTCCCCGAGTCGCCCCAGCCAGTAGACGCGTCCGACGACGACAAGTCGCACGTGCCTCCGATGACGACGCGTGTCGTCATCGCCGAGGACGAGGCGCTGATCCGGCTCGATCTCAAGGAGATGCTGGAGGAGGAGGGGTACACCGTCGTCGGTGAGGCCGGTGACGGTGAGCGGGCGGTGGAGCTGGCGCGGGAGCACCGGCCGGATCTGGTGATCCTCGATGTGAAGATGCCGAAGCTGGACGGTATCTCGGCGGCGGAGAAGATCGCCGAGGAGAGTATCGCGCCGGTGTTGATGCTGACGGCGTTCTCGCAGCGGGATCTGGTGGAGCGGGCGCGGGACGCGGGGGCGATGGCGTATCTGGTGAAGCCGTTCTCGAAGAGTGATGTGGTGCCGGCGATCGAGATGGCGGTGTCGCGGTTCACGGAGTTGCGGGAGCTGGAGCGCGAGGTCGCGGATCTGAGTCTGCGGCTGGAGACGCGGAAGCTGGTGGACCGGGCGAAGTCGGTGTTGCAGACGGTGTACGGGTTGTCGGAGCCGGCGGCGTTCCGGTGGATCCAGAAGACGTCGATGGACCGTCGGATGTCGATGCAGCAGGTGGCGCAGGCGGTCATCGATGACGCGGCGGAGAAGAAGGCGTCGAAGGGTTAGTGGTTGGTTGTGTGCTTGAGGCCCGGTTCCCGAGGGGGAGCCGGGCCTCAGTGCTGTGTTGCGTTGTGGGTGGGGGTCAGTCGACGCCGAGGTAGGCCTTGCGGACGGATTCGTCGTGGAGGAGTTTCTGTCCGGTTCCGGAGAGGACGATGTTGCCGACTTCCATGACGTGGCCGTGGTCGGCGAGGGAGAGGGCGGCTTGGGCGTTCTGTTCGACGAGCAGGATGGTGGTGCCCTGGGCCTTGAGTTCGGCGATGGTGGCCATGATTTTCTGCATCATGATCGGTGAGAGGCCCATGGAGGGTTCGTCGAGCATGAGGAGTTTGGGCTGGGACATGAGTGCTCTGCCCATGGCGAGCATTTGTTGTTCTCCGCCGGAGAGGGTTCCTGCGGCCTGTTTGCGGCGTTCTCCGAGGATGGGGAAGAGGTCGTAGGAGCGCTGGATGTCTTTCTCGATGCTTGCTTTGTCGCTGCGGAGGAAGGCGCCGAGGCGGAGGTTGTCCTCGATGCTCATGCGGGGGAAGATGTGCCGGCCTTCGGGGGAGTGGGCGAGGCCGTGGGCGACGATGTCGTGTGCCGGGATCTTCTTGAGGGATTTGCCGTTGAATTTGATCTGGCCGCCGACCGGCTTGAGGAGGCCGGAGAGGGTGCGCAGGGTGGTGGTTTTGCCTGCGCCGTTGGTGCCGATGAGGGTGACGACTTGGCCGGCTTCGACCTTGAAGGAGATTCCCTTGACGGCTTGGATCTTGCCGTAGGCGACTTTGAGGTCTTCGACTTCGAGCAGTGCGGTCATCGGTCGTTCTCCTTGCCGGGCGCGGCGTCCGTGGTGGCCTCGGCGGCTGCTTCCGCGGCTTCGACTTCGGCTGCTTCTTCGGCGCCGGGGTCGTTCGCGATGGGTTCTCCGATGTAGGCGGCGATGACGCGTTCGTCGGCCTGGACGGTGGCTGCGTCGCCTTCGACGAGTTTTTGTCCTTGGACGAGGACGGCGACGCGGTCGCAGAGGTTGAAGATGAAGCGCATGTCGTGCTCGATGACGAGGACGGCGATGCCCTTGTCGCGGATGGCGAAGACGAGTTCTTCGGTCTCGCGTGTTTCTTGGGGGTTCATGCCGGCGGTGGGCTCGTCGAGGAGGAGGAGTCCGGGTTCGCTGGCGAGGGCGCGGGCGATTTCGAGTCGGCGTTGTTCGCCGTAGGGGAGGTTGCGGGCGAGGTGTTCGGCCTTGTCGGCGAGGCCGACGAACTCGAGGAACTCCATGGCGCTTCGGCGGGAGGCGGCTTCGGCCTTGTGGAAGCCGGGGCCGCGCAGGAGGGCGGACCAGAGGCCTTCCTTGGTGCGGGTGTGGCGGCCGACGAGGACGTTTTCGAGGACCGTCATGTTGCCGAAGAGGCGGATGTTCTGGAAGGTGCGGGCGACGCCGGCGGCGGTGACCTTGAAGGACTTGGGGGGAAGGATCTTGTCCTTGTAGCGGACTTCGCCTTCGGTGGGGATGTAGAGGCCGGTGAGGCAGTTGAAGAAGGTGGTCTTGCCGGCTCCGTTGGGTCCGATGAGGCCGACGATTTCGCCGCTGTTGACGGTGAGGTCGACGTCGCGGACGGCGGTGAGGCCGCCGAAGCGCATGGTGACGCCTCGGGCGTCGAGGATGGTTTCGCCGGTGGGGGTGTTCTTGGTGGTGGTGTCGGTGGTGGTCATGGTGGTCAGGCCCCTGCCTTGCTGAGGACTGTGGGTGCTTCGGCCTCTGCGTGGAATTCGAGCTGGCGACGTCGGTTGGGGATGAGGCCTTCGGGCCGGAAGCGCATGAGGAGGACGAGTGCGAGGCCGAAGGCGATGAGCTGGTAGTCGCCGAGGAATTGGAGCTTGGCGGGGATGAGGTAGAGCAGGGCGGCGCCGACGAGGGGTCCGCTGATGGTGCCCATGCCGCCGAGGACGACTGCGGCGAGGAGGAAGGCGCTGTTGGGCGGGACGACGTGGGCGAACATGTACTGCTCGGGGGTGACGGTGTAGGTGACGTGGGCCTGGACGCTGCCGGCGAGGCCGGCGAGTGTGGCGCCGAGGGCGAAGGCGATGAGTTTGACGCGGAAGCCGTTGATGCCCATGGCGCGGGCGGCGGTTTCGTCTTCGCGGACGGCGACCCAGGCGCGGCCGATGCGGGAGTCGCTGCTGCGTCGGAAGACGACGACGACGATCAGCGTGATGAGGAGCATCAGCAGGAAGTAGTTGGCGAACCGGGCGATGGTGAAGCCGGCGATGGTGTGTTCCTGGCCGAAGTCGAAGCCGAGGATGTTGATGTTGGGGATGGAGGAGATGCCGTTGGAGCCGTTGGTGATGTCGGGTCCGGAGGTGCCGTCGGTGTTGAGGACGGTGAGGCGGAAGATCTCGCCGAAGCCGAGGGTGACGATGGCGAGGTAGTCGCCGCGGAGGCGGAGGGTGGGGGCTCCGATGAGGACGCCGAAGACCATGGCGACGGCTGCGCCGAGGAGGGCGCTGGCCCAGAAGGGGAGTTGGATGTCGAAGGGGCTGGAGGGGCTTCCGGAGACCATGGCGGCGGTGTAGGCGCCGACGCCGAGGAAGGCGACGTATCCGAGGTCGAGGAGGCCGGCGAGGCCGACGACGATGTTGAGGCCCAGGGCGACGGTGGCGAAGATCAGGATGTAGACGCCGATGGTGGCGTACTGGTCGTCGGACTGGGTGAAGGGGAAGGCGGCGGCTGCGACGAAGGCGCCGATCAGGGTGACGTTGCGGTGTTTGGCGGTGAGTGCGGAGACGCGGTCGATCAGTCCTGCTTTGGCGAGGGCGGCGAAGCCGAAGCCGGCGGTGATGAGGAAGCCGACGAAGAGTTCGTCGTAGGAGGTGCCGATGCCGTAGGTGAAGACCAGCAGGCCGACGGCGAGGGCGGCGACGATGATGAGGGTCTCGGCGTAGGCGGGCAGGGGGCGGGCGGGCCGGGTGTGGCCGCTGGCGACGGCTGCGCGCAGGGTGGTGAAGGCGTGCCGCGTGTGGTGGCGGAACTGTTCCCAGCCGGTGTCGTCCGGGTCGTGGGGGTCGGGTTCGGGCCGTTCGAAGGGGAGGGCGAAGGCGCCGAGGAGTGCGGTGAGGGTGGCGACGGCCGCGATCCAGGCGCCGGGTTCGAGGTGGACGATTCCGCCGAGGGTGGCGCTGATGGCGATGATCGTGTACCAGGCGGTGGCGAAGGTGCCGGTGGCGGCGAGTTTGATGGCGCTGTCGGCACCTGCGGGGGTGAGCCAGCGCAGGCCCTTGGTGTTGTAGGAGGCGAGGCCGAGGAGGGTGGCGAGGGCGCCGCCGATGAGGACGAGGACCTGGAGGCCGCCGGGGTAGCCGTAGACGGTGAGGTCGCCGGGGAAGGCGGAGGTCCAGGTCCAGGCGAGGAAGGTGGAGATGACGGTGAGGGCGCCGCCGGCGGTGGCGAGGGCGCGGCCGGTGTTCTCCGGGATGCCGATGAGGCCCTTGGGGGGTTCGGCGGTGGGGGAGCCGGGGGTCTGCGTGGTGGTTTGTGTGGTCATCGGTGTCACGCCCTGTCCGCGACGCGCTCGCCGAGGAGGCCTTGGGGCCTGAAGAGGAGCACGAGGATGAGGAGTACGAAGGCCCAGACGTTTGCCCAGGACTGGCTGCCGAACTGCTGCATGCCGGGGATGTCGGAGATGTAGGCGGTGGACAGGGCTTCGGCGATGCCGAGGACGAGGCCGCCGAGCATGGCTCCGTAGATGTTGCCGATTCCGCCGAGGACGGCGGCGGTGAAGGCCTTGAGTCCGAGGATGAAGCCCATGCGGAAGTCGATCTGGCCGTACTTGAGGCCGTAGGCGACGCCGCCGACGGCGGCGAAGACGGCGCCGAGGGCGAAGGCGACGACGATGATGCGGTCGGTGTTGACGCCCATGAGCTTGGCGGTGTCGGGGTCCTGGGCGGTGGCCTGCATGCCGCGTCCGGTGCGGGTGCGCATGACGAAGTAGCCGAGGATGGCCATGCTGAGGGGGGCGGCGCAGAGGACGAAGATGTCGCCGGTCTGGATGGTGACGTTGCCGATTTCGAAGGGTCCGCCGGGGATGTTGGGGAAGGTGCGGGCGGATTTCGCTTCGGGGTACCAGGCCCATACGGCTTGCTGGAGGGCGAGGGAGAGTCCGATGGCGGTGATGAGGGGGGCGAGGCGGGGGCCGCCGCGCAGGGGCCGGTAGGCGAACCGTTCCGCCCCTACGGCCACGGTGGTGGCGACGATCATGGCGCCGATGAGCATGAGGGGCAGGGCGATCAGCATGGAGGTGCCGTCGGGCAGGATGTAGACGTAGACCGTGAGTGCGCCGAAGGCGCCGGTCATGAAGATCTCGCCGTGGGCGAAGTTGATGAGCTGGACAATGCCGTAGACCATTGTGTAGCCGAGGGCGACCAGCCCGTACATGGATCCCAGTAGCAGGCCGTTGACCAGCTGCTGCGGCAGTTCGTTCACCGCATGTCCTCCGAGACGTTCGGAAAGTTCGATGGATGGGGCCGGATGTGAGTACGCGCGGGGCGCCTGTGGTGCGGCGCCCCGCGCGGCTCGGTGGGTGCGGTTGGGTCAGCCGGTGTAGGTGCCGGACTCGACGTCGTTCCAGTCGCCGTTCTCGACGGCGTAGACGGTGAGCTGCTTGTTGGTGGCGTCGCCGAACTCGTCGAAGGAGACCTTGCCGGTGACTCCGTCGAAGGAGACGTCCTGCATGGCGGCGGTGACCTTTTCGCGGGCGTCGTCGGGCAGCTTGCCGTCGTTGTCCTCGACTACCTTCTTGACGGCCTCGATGATGGCCCAGGCCGAGTCGTAGCTGTAGCCGCCGTAGGCCGCGTAGTCCTCCTTGTAGCCCGCGTCCTTGTAGTTGGCGACGAACTCCTTGGCGGAGGGGAGTTCCTCGACGGGGGCGCCGACGGAGGTGGCGAGGTCGCCGGTGCCGCTGGCGCCGGCGAGCTTGATGAAGTCGGCGCTGTAGATGCCGTCGCCGCCGACGAGCGGGATCTTGGCGCCGGCTGCCTTGATCTGCTTGCTGAGCGGGCCGGCCTGCGGGTATTCGCCGCCGTAGTAGACGACGTCGGCGCCGGAGGACTTGACCTTGGTGGCGACCGCGGAGAAGTCCTTGGTCTCGGGGTCGATGTGCTCGGTGCCGACGACCTTGCCGCCGAGCTTCTTGAACTCGGCGGTGAAGGTGGCGGCGAGGCCGGCGCCGTAGGTCTTCTTGTCGTCGATGACGAAGACCTTGCGCTTCTTGGAGTCGTTGTACAGGTACTGGGCGGCGAACGGGCCCTGGATGGCGTCCGTGGTCGCGGTGCGGAAGTACGCCTTGTACGGGCGGGTCTTGGTCTTCTGCCAGTCGGGGCCCTGGGTGAGGGAGGGGTTGGTGTTGGCGGGTGAGACCTGGACGAGCTTGGCGTCGTCGAAGACCTTCTGCATGGATTCGCCGACGGAGGAGTTCAGCGGGCCGACTGCGCCGAGGACTTGGTCGTTGGCGACGAACTTGGTGGCGTTCTGCTGGCCGGAGGAGGGCTGTGCCTGGTCGTCGAGGGCTTCGATCTTGAAGGTGACGCCCTCGACGAACTTTTTCTTGTTGGCGATCTTGGTTGCGAGGTCCACGGAGTTCTTGATGCCGAGGCCCAGCTCGGACAGGTCGCCGGTCAGCGGCGCGTCGACGCCGATGACCACGGTGGTGCCACCGCTGCCGGAGCCCGAGCTGCCGCCGCCGTTGTCGTCGCGTGAGCCGCAGGCGGTGAGGGTGAGTGCTCCCGCCGCCAGTGTGGCGGTGATGGCGATGAGCGAACGTTGACGCACGATCCAGTCCTTTCCCCTGACGGCTGTTTCCCGGTGGAAACGGCCGAGTCGAGCGCTGGGCCGAAGTGACAATCAGGCGGCGCGGTGACTGGCCGTGACTCTAAGCGGGTGTGGGGAATATGGAGGAGGGTCTGGCCGAGGCTGTGACTCTCTTGTTATGACACGGCGTATTGCGGAGCGGTACTCGATGGGGGGAACGGCGGAATTCTCGCCGTTTTGCCCCGTCCGCATCATGAGAAACCGCAGGACCCGGCGGGGGGCGTTCAGGTGTATCAGCCGTTTTGGTGATTACTCGAATTCGTTGCTGCAGGCTACCTGTGTGGCCTGGGGGAAGTCCTGTGCGTGGCGTGATCCAGGGGCGAAGCGGAATACCTGTATTGCACACGTAATACGTAGAGTTACGACCGGGAAGGGAGGCTCGACGTTCAGTGAAACGTTTCTGCACTCCGTGGCGCGCAAGCCTGGCGGTGATCTTGCGGAAGATGGCCGGATCTTTGTCTGAAAAGAGGGGTGCGTGGGGTGGGGATCGCGGAAAGGTCGTGTATGGCCGGGGTATCGCCGTAACAGTGGCGGTAGCACCGGATTCCGCCCGGATTCCGGAATTGAATATGAGGTTCCGTTTCCCTGCTTCAGGTGGCGTGACCTGCGGTTTCAGCGGGGCGCCGGGGAGGGTGGTGGGCGTGGTTCCACGGGGCCGCCCCGCTCATCGCCGGGGATCCGGGTCCGGTGCGCCGGTGCGGTACCGTTCGGCGCAGGCCTCGCGCACCTGACGGACGATCACCGCATGGGCGGCTCGCGGGACTTGGCGTTTTCTGACGGGACGTGCGGCGTCCACCGCTTCGCGCAGGGTGGCGTACGGGCCGTCGGACAGGCCCGTCGACTGGTGGTCGCCGTAGGGGGTGCCCTCCAGTACCTCGCGGGACCAGTGGGCGACGAGGCGCACGCAGACGTCCTCGGCGGAGGTCGCCGAGGGTGACGGCGGGGGCGGGAGCGGGGTGCCGGTGTGGCCGGCTCCGGACGGGCCGCAGCCGGTGGCCAGGACGACCGTCAGGAGCGGTGGCGCGGTGAGCAGGGGGCCGAGTGCCCGGCCCGCGGGCCGGAAGACGCCTCCCCGCTCCATGTCCGAAACGGTGGAGCGCCCGCCGCCCGCGGGCAACGGCGGTGCGGGGCCGTGATGAGGCCGGGCCGGGAAACGGCTGCGGGGGCGGCCGTACGGCCGCCCCCGCACCCTCACGCGCCGGTCAGTTCGCGACGCCGGCCGCCCGCTCGGCGTCGCCCGCGTTGTCGCCCGGGTTCACGTCCCGCAGCAGACAGGTCAGGCGCGCGGTGCACACCCGCTTGTCGGCCTCGTCGCTGATGACGATCTCGTACGTCGCCGTGGACCGCCCCCGGTGCACCGGGGTGGCGACACCGGTGACCAGGCCGGAGCGGGCGCCACGGTGATGGGTGCAGTTGAGGTCGACACCCACGGCGATCTTGGAGCTGCCGCCGTGCAGCATCGACCCCACCGAGCCCAGGGTCTCGGCCAGTACCGCGGAGGCGCCGCCGTGCAGCAGCCCGTAGGGCTGGGTGTTGCCCTCCACCGGCATCGTCCCGACGACCCGCTCGGCCGAGGCCTCCAGGATCTGCACGCCCATGCGCGTACCGAGATGGCCCGCGGAGAAGAGTGCCTGCAGATCCACGCCGAGCGCGGCGTACTCGTCGATGACCTCTTGCGGGAACTTCACGTGCTGCTGCTCTCCCATGGGGCCCGGCTCCGTTCGTCGTGATCGCTGCGGCATACGGCACTGCGGCCACCGCCGTACTGCGGCGGTGGCCGCTGAGCAAACGCTCAGTCGGTCGCCGATTGTTCCAGACGGACCACGACGGACTTGCTGGCCGGGGTGTTGCTGGTGTCCGCGGTCGCGTCCAGCGGCACCAGCACGTTGGTCTCCGGGTAGTACGCGGCGGCGCAGCCGCGGGCCGTCGGGTAGTGCACCACGCGGAAACCGGGCGCCCTGCGCTCCACGATGGCGTTGTCGGCGTTGTCGTTGTTGTCGTTGGTCTTCCACTCGCTGACCAGGTCGACGTACGAGCCGTCCGCCAGCCGCAGTTCCCGCGCGTCCTGCGGGTTGACGAGCACCACGCGGCGGCCGTTCCTGATGCCCCGGTAGCGGTCGTCCAGGCCGTAGATCGTGGTGTTGTACTGGTCGTGCGAGCGCAGCGTCTGCAGCAGCAGCCGCCCCTCGGGCAGTTCGGGGTACTCCACCGGCGCGGCGGTGAAGTTGGCCTTGCCGGTGGCCGTGGGGAAGCGCCGTTCGTCGCGCGGGGCGTGGGGGAGGGTGAACCCTCCGGGGTGCGCCACGCGCGCGTTGAAGTCCTCGAAGCCGGGGATCACGCGTGCGATGCGGTCGCGGATCGTCGCGTAGTCCTTCTCGAACTCCTCCCACGGGACCTTGCTGTCCGCGCCGAGGACCCGGCGGGCCAGCCGGCACACGATGGCCGGTTCGGACAGCAGCTGCCCGCTCGCCGGTTCGAGGCGGCCGCGGGAGGCGTGCACCATGCCCATGGAGTCCTCGACCGTCACGAACTGCTCGCCGCTGTCCTGCAGATCGCGTTCGGTGCGGCCCAGGGTCGGCAGGATCAGGGCGCGCGCGCCCGTGACGGCGTGCGAGCGGTTCAGCTTGGTCGACACGTGCACGGTCAGCCGGGCCCGGCGCATCGCGGCCTCGGTGACCTCCGTGTCGGGGGAGGCGGAGACGAAGTTGCCGCCCATGGCGAAGAACACCTTCGCCTTCCCGTCGCGCAGCGCGCGGATGGCCCGTACGACGTCGTAGCCGTGCTCACGCGGGGGCGCGAAGCCGAACTCCTTCTCCAGGGCGTCCAGGAACTCCGGTGCGGGCCTCTCGAAGATGCCCATGGTGCGGTCGCCCTGCACGTTGGAGTGGCCGCGCACCGGGCAGACGCCCGCGCCGGGGCGGCCGATGTTGCCGCGCAGCAGCAGGAAGTTGACGATCTCGCGGATCGTGGGCACGGAGTGCTTGTGCTGGGTGAGGCCCATCGCCCAGCACACGATGACGCTCTTCGATTCGAGGACCATGCGCAGGCACGTCTCGATGTCCTCGCGGGTGAGGCCGGTGGCGGCGAGTGTCGCGTCCCAGTCGGCGGCGCGGGCGGCCTCGGCGAACTCCTCGTAGCCGTGCGTGTGTTCGCGGACGAAGTCCTCGTCGACGGCGCCGGGCGTGTCGACGATCAGCTTGTTGAGGATGCGGAAGAGGGCCTGGTCGCCGCCGAGGCGGATCTGCAGGAACAGGTCGGTCAGGGCGGCGCCGGTGGTGAGGCCCTTGGGGGTCTGCGGGTTCTTGAAGCGCTCCAGGCCCGCCTCGGGCAGCGGGTTGACGGTGATGATCCGTGCGCCGTTCGCCTTGGCCTTCTCCAGGGCGGACAGCATGCGGGGGTGGTTGGTGCCGGGGTTCTGTCCGGCGACGACGATCAGGTCGGACTTGTGGAGGTCCTCCAGCAGGACGCTGCCCTTGCCGACGCCGATCGTCTCGGACAGGGCGGAGCCGGAGGACTCGTGGCACATGTTCGAGCAGTCGGGCAGGTTGTTGGTGCCGAGCTCGCGCGCGAAGAGCTGGTAGAGGAAGGCGGCCTCGTTGCTGGTGCGTCCGGAGGTGTAGAAGAGGGCCTCGTCGGGGGAGCCGAGGGCGGCGATCTCCTCGGCGACGATGTCGAAGGCACGCTCCCAGGTGACGGGCTCGTAGCGGTCGCCGCCCTCGGGGAGGTACACGGGGTGGGTCAGGCGGCCCTGCTGGCCCAGCCAGTAGCCGCTGCGGCCGGCCAGGTCGGCGACGGGGTGCGCGGCGAAGAACTCGGGGGTGACCCGGCGCAGGGTGGCCTCCTCGGCCACGGCCTTCGCACCGTTCTCGCAGAACTCCGCGGTGTGCCGGTGCTCCGGCTCCGGCCACGCGCAGCCCGGACAGTCGAAGCCGTCCTTCTGGTTGACGTTGAGCAGGGTCAGCGCCGTGCGTCTCACGCCCATCTGCCGGTGCGCCATACGCAGGCTGTGGCCGATCGCCGTGAGGCCCGCGGCCGCGTGTTTCGGCTCGGTGACCTGCGGCGCGTCCTGGACCGGATCACCCTTGGGCGGCTTGGTGGCCATCGCGCACTCCTCTTCGCGTACACGTGTGACGTACGCCTCCGATCCTCGCACGCGGCGGAGACGACGACGGGGCCGGGCGGAGGCCGGAGGATTCGGGCCGGTACGGGCGGTTCCGGTGCCGCGGGGCGTCCCGGTGCACGGGGGCGGGACCGAGTGTCAGTGGCGCGTGGCAGGATCGTGGGCGTGGCAGAGACAGCAGCGAAGAAGACCGACCAGACCTCCGGCGAGGCCCGTCCGCGACTGATGCTCATGGACGGGCATTCGCTGGCCTACCGCGCGTTCTTCGCGCTGCCCGCGGAGAACTTCACGACCGCGACGGGCCAGCCGACGAACGCGATCTACGGTTTCGCGTCGATGCTGGCGAACACGCTGCGCGACGAGGCGCCCACCCACTTCGCGGTGGCCTTCGACGTCTCCCGCAAGACCTGGCGGTCGGCGGAGTTCCCCGAGTACAAGGCGAACCGCTCCAAGACACCGGACGAGTTCAAGGGACAGGTCGAGCTGATCGGTGAGCTGCTCGACGCGATGCGCGCCCCGCGCTTCGCCGTCGAGGGCTTCGAGGCGGACGACGTCATCGCCACGCTCGCCACCCGTGCCGAGGCCGAGGGCTTCGACGTGCTGATCGTCACCGGCGACCGGGACTCCTTCCAGCTGGTCTCCGAGCACACCACGGTGCTGTACCCGACCAAGGGCGTCTCCGAGCTGACCCGGTTCACCCCGGAGAAGGTGGTCGAGAAGTACGGGCTGACCCCCGCGCAGTACCCGGACTTCGCGGCGCTGCGCGGCGACCCGTCCGACAACCTGCCCGGCATTCCCGGCGTCGGCGAGAAGACGGCCGCGAAGTGGATCAACCAGTTCGGTTCCTTCGCGGACCTCGTCGAGCGCGTCGACGAGGTCAAGGGCAAGGCCGGGCAGAACCTGCGCGACCACCTGGAGTCGGTCAAGCTCAACCGCCGCCTCACCGAGCTGGAGCGGCAGGTCGAGCTGGGCAGGGACGTCGCCGACCTGGAGCGGACCGCCTACGACCGCAAGGCCGTCGCGATGATCCTGGACACCCTGGAGATCAGGAACCCGTCGCTGCGGGAGCGGCTCTTCGCCGTCGACCCGGGCGCGCAGGAGTCCGAAGCCGCCCCGGTCGTCGCGGACGGGGTGGAGCTGGACGGCGCCGTCCTGGGCGCGGGCGAGCTGGCCGGCTGGCTCGCCGAGCACGGCACCGCGCCCCTCGGCGTCGCCACGGTCGACACCTGGGCGCTGGGGACCGGCTCGGTCGCCGAGATCGCCCTGGCCGCGGCCGCAGGACCGGCCGCCTGGTTCGACCCGGCCGAGCTGGACGAGGGCGACGAGCAGGCGTTCGCCGCATGGCTCGCCGACGCGGAGCGGCCCAAGGTGTTCCACAACGCCAAGGGCGCGATGCGGGTCTTCGCCGAGCACGGCTGGAGTATCCGGGGCGTCGCCATGGACACCGCGCTCGCCGCCTACCTGGTCAAGCCGGGCCGCCGCTCCTTCGACCTGGACGCGCTGTCCCTGGAGTACCTGCACCGCGAGCTGGCGCCCGCCGCCGCGGCCGACGGCCAACTGGCCTTCGGCGCGGACGACACCGCCGAGGCCGAGGCGCTGATGGTGCAGGCCCGCGCGGTCCTCGACCTGGGCGAGGCCTTCGAAGGCCGCCTGACGGAGGTGGGCGCCGCGGATCTGCTGCGGGACGTGGAACTGCCGACGTCCATCCTGCTGGCCCGCATGGAGCGGCACGGCATCGCGGCGGACCGGGCCCACCTCGAGGGCATGGAGCAGATGTTCGCGGGCGCCGTGCAGCAGGCCGTGCAGGAAGCGCACGCGGCGGCGGGACACGAGTTCAACCTGGGCTCGCCCAAGCAGCTCCAGGAGGTCCTCTTCGGGGAACTCGGCCTGCCGAAGACGAAGAAGACCAAGACCGGGTACACCACCGACGCCGACGCCCTGGCCTGGCTGGCGGGCCAGACCGACAACGAGCTGCCGGTGATCATGCTCCGGCACCGTGAACAGGCGAAGCTGCGCGTCACCGTCGAGGGGCTGATCAAGACCATCGCCGCGGACGGCCGCATCCACACCACGTTCAACCAGACGGTCGCCGCCACCGGCCGCCTGTCGTCGACCGATCCGAACCTGCAGAACATCCCGGTCCGTACCGACGAGGGCCGTGCGATCCGTCGCGGGTTCGTCGTCGGGGAAGGCTTCGAGTCGCTGATGACGGCGGACTACAGCCAGATCGAACTGCGGGTGATGGCCCACCTCTCCGAGGACGCCGGACTCATCGAGGCGTTCACCTCCGGCGAGGACCTGCACACCACCGCCGCCGCGCAGGTGTTCGCGGTCGAGCAGTCCGCGGTCGACGCGGAGATGCGCCGCAAGATCAAGGCGATGTCGTACGGCCTCGCGTACGGACTGTCCGACTTCGGTCTGTCCCAGCAGCTGAACATCAAGACGGCCGAGGCCCGCGCCCTGATGGACGCGTACTTCGAGCGGTTCGGCGGGGTGCGGGACTACCTGCGCCGCGTGGTCGACGAGGCTCGGGCGACGGGTTACACGGCGACCCTCTTCGGCCGCCGGCGCTACCTGCCCGACCTCAACAGCGACAACCGCCAGCGCCGCGAGGCGGCCGAGCGCATGGCGCTGAACGCGCCGATCCAGGGCACGGCGGCGGACATCGTCAAGATCGCCATGCTGAACGTGGACCGAGCGCTGCGCGAGGCGGACCTCAAGTCCCGGATGCTCCTCCAGGTCCACGACGAAATCGTCCTGGAGATCGCCCCCGGCGAGCGCCCGGCCGCGGAAGAGCTGATCCGCCGGGAGATGGCCGCCGCGGTCCGGCTCCGCGTCCCCCTGGGCGTCTCGGTCGGCGCGGGCCCGGACTGGGAGTCGGCGGCGCACTAGCCCTGCCGGGCGGAGGCAGTGGGTCATCACGGAGGCGCCCGGCGGGCGCCTCCGTAACGGCCCCGTCCTTGTCTCCGTCGCCCTGAGGGGCCTCACTCGCGTGGACCTCGCGGGCGGGCCGTCGCGGGGGCCGGAAGCCAGGATGCGGGGCATGGGTATACGCATGCTTCACCGCAGAGCGGGGCCCCCGCCGACCGACGCCGACGGACCCACCCTCGAGGCGTTCTCGCCGGTTCCGGTCTTCGCGGCCACCGCAAGTACCGCCCGTACTCCCGCCCCCCTCACGACCGCGTTGCGCCGCACCGGCCGACGGCGCACCGGCCGCGGGGCCACCGTCGCACCGTCCGCCCCGTCGCCCGGCGTCGGCGAGCCGCCCCCGTGGCGACTGTGGGCCGAGCTGCCCCGCAGCTATCTGGCGCTCGCCCTCACCCTGCTGCCCCGCCCCCGCCCCGTCCGTATCGTCACCGTGTTCGTGGCGGCAGGGGAGACCCTCAGCGTGCGGCCGTACGGCTCGGCCGCCCCGTACCGGCGTCATCAAGGTCCCCGGTGGCCGGGGCCGGACGCAGCGCCCTGACCGCCACGGCGTACAGCGGCAGCGCGACCACGAGCCCGGCGCCCGCCCCGAAACACACCGTGGGGATCAACTCCCACGGCTTCGCGGTCGCACCCCAGTAGTCCCACCACCGCGAGGCTCGATGCACGGCCCCCACCAGCGCACAACCGCCGAGCAGCGCGGCGGCCCCCCACCGGTCGGACGGGGACAGCGACGGCACCCCCGTCGGCGCGGGCCGGGGCGCCGCTCGCTTCAGCGCCCGCGCCAGGAACACGACGAGCACCACCGTGGCCACCGCCGAACCGCCGTACTGCAGGTACCAGTACAGCGGTGAGCCCGCGATCTCCCGTCCCAGGACGGGGAAGACCCGCATCCCCCACCGGTCGAGGTGCGTGAAGGCGTCCCACACCACGTGCGTCAGCGCACCGAGCACGGCCGAGACGTACCAGCGCGCCACCAGGGAGGCCCGCACGCGCGCGGGGGGCGTGCCGCAGCGCAGCAGGGCGGCCGTACGTCCCTGCCGGGGCCGCGGCAGCAGCGCCACGAGCGGTTCGCGGATCAGGAGCCACAGACCCACCAGCGCCCAGGCGATGCACACATCCATGGTGAGGACGCCCGGGAACGAGTGGGTGAAGTCTCCGAACTCCATTGCTCCGGACAGGACACTGGCCGCGTAGTAGGTCAGGTCCGGGGCGAGGCTGCCCGCCACGAGAACGGCCGGCACCAGGGAGCCCCGGCCGGTCCCGTCGGTTCGCACAGCGGGCAGGACCGCCGCCGCATGGCTCAACGTGAAGGGCAACTCGGCTCCTCGGAGGGTTCGTTGACCGGGCTGGTCGGTCCCGGTGCTCGGCGGACCACAGTATGCGCGACACCGTCGGCCGTGCCCGTGTGGGGACGATTGCGGTCAACCGGTGAATACCGGGCATGAACGGGTGTGCGGGCAAAGGATGTTGCCGTAGGGTCGCGAGAGTCGCCGTGCCAGGTGCAACCGGCGGGCGGACTGAATCGTCACAACCGGGCGAGTGTGACAGACGTTGACGGATGCTCCGGTGTCCGCGGGGAGGGGTTCACTCTATGGCGGCGCATTTCGGCAGGAGGCTGCGCAAGGGAGCGGCAACCACCGCCGTGGCGGCGGCCGCGGTGGCGGCCCTGTCCGCGTCCCAGGCCCCGGGTGCGACGATCGGCGACCCGGGCGGACGGGCCGCCTCGGACGCCGCCACGGCACCCGAGGGAAGCGCCGACGGCCCCGGTGCGACCGGCAACTCGCCCTACTACACGGACCTGCCGCCGCTCAACAGCCCCAACCCCTCCCCGTCCGCGAGCACCGACCCGCGCACGCCGGGCGCTTCCGAGGCGGGCATACCCGCGACCGTCCTCGACGCCTACAAGAAGGCCGAGGCGGCACTGCGCGAGTCCAAGCCCGGCTGCAACCTGCCCTGGCAACTGCTCGCCGCCATCGGCAAGGTGGAGTCCGGTCAGGCCCGCGGCGGGCGCGTCGACGCCGAAGGCACCACCCTCTCCCCGATCATCGGCCCGCAGCTCGACGGCAACGGCTTCGCGCTCATCCGGGACACCGACAACGGCGTGTACGACGGCAACAGCACCTATGACAACGCCGTCGGCCCCATGCAGTTCATCCCGTCCACCTGGGCATGGGCGGGCCGCGACGGCAACGGCGACGGCCGCAAGGACCCCAACAACATCTACGACGCCGCCCTGGCCGCCGGCCACTACCTGTGCCGCTTCGGCTGGGACCTGTCCGACCGGGCGGACCTCGACAAGGCGATCCTCAGCTACAACCAGTCGACGGACTACCTGAACACCGTCCTGTCGTGGCTGGAGTACTACCGCAAGGGCACGCACGAGATCCCGGACGGCACCGGCGCCCTGCCCGGCGACCGCAGCGACGACCACACCACGCGCCCCTCCCCGACAACGCCGTCGACGCCGAAAACCCCGAAAACCCCGAAGCCGCCCACAACGCCGACGCAGCCGGGCGCCACCCCGTCGACCCCGGGCACGTCCCCGAAGCCCGGCACCGGGCCCGACGAACCGGGCGGCAGCAGCAGCCCGAGCCCCGAGCCGCCGACCACCTCCCCGGGCACGCCGAGTGCACCGCCGAGCACGACACCGCCGCCCAGCACCCGCCCCACGCCCACCGACACGGTGGACCACCTGGAGAACGCCGGCACGGGCAAGCTCACCGCGAGGGCGGGCGACGCGTTCACCGAGAGGATCCGCGCTCGCGCGGAGACGGACGACGGCAAGGCCGTCGCGAAGGTGCGGATCCGCTTCACCGTCCTCGGCGACACCGACACCACCTTCACCGGCGGCGAGAGCGTGGCCACCGTCGTCACCGACAGTGCCGGTGTCGCCGTGGCGCCCGCGCTCCGGGCGGGCGAGAAGACGGGCCGCGTCACCGTCCGCGCCACCGTCGTCGGCCGCATCGTCCCGGGCCTCGACTACCGGGCCACCGTCACCGAGCGCACCGCCGACACCGTCGTGCGCACCGGTGACGAGGCACTGACCTGCACCCCGGGCGGCGAGTTCGCCCACCGGGTCGAGATCCGGGCCACCCACGACGGCGCCCCGGCCGGCAAGGTCGCGGCCACCGCCACGCTGATCACGTCGGCCGACGACCCGGCCGTCAACGACGAGGGCCCCTACTTCAAGGACGGCGACGGCAAGGCCGTCCGCACCCTGAGCGGTCTGGAGACGGACGCGGACGGCCTCCTGACGCTGCCGCAGCTCCACGCGGACGACACCACCGGCACCTTCCTGCTCCGCGTCACCACCGCGGGCGGCGCGACCCTCACGGTCGAACTGACCGTGGCCGCCGCCGAGACGGCCTCTCCGGGCCCCACCGCCGGCTCATAGCCGGCCGTACCCCTGCCGGCCCGGTCCCCACAGGGTCCGGGCCGGAGGCGGAGCAGGAGCGGGTCACCGCCTGAGCCGTGCGTTGGTGTGCCGGGTCGGCTCGGCGGCAGCCGGGTCCTCGGGCCACGGATGCCGGGGGTAACGGCCGCGCAGTTCGGCCCGTACGCCCTTGTATCCGTCCTTCCAGAAGGAGGCGAGGTCGGAGGTGACGGCGGCGGGCCGCCCGGCCGGGGAGAGCAGGTGCACCAGCAGGGGCACCCCGGCCACCCGCGGCGTCTCCTGGAGCCCGAACATCTCCTGGAGTTTCACCGCGAGCACCGGCTGCCCGACGTCGGAGTAGTCGATCCGGATCGCGGACCCACTGGGTACGGTGGTCCGCTCGGGGGCCAGCTCGTCCAGCCGGGCGGCCTGCCCGGACGCCCACGGCAGCAGCCGGCCGAGGGCCTGGCCGGCGTCGATCCGCGCCAGATCGGCCCGGCGCCGGGCGCGGCTCAGCTCGGGCTCCAGCCACTCCTCCACACGCGCGTGGAGCGCGTCGTCGGACACATCGGGCCAGGGGTCGCCGAGCCGGCCGTGCAGAAAGGCCAGCCGCTGCCGCAGCACGGCCGCTCCCGTCGGCCACCGCAGCAGCCCGAACCCCTCCCGCCGCAGTCCGTCCAGCAGTGCGGCCCGCACGAGGGCGGGCTCCGCGTCGGTGCGGGGCCGTACCGCCAGCTCCACCGCCCCCAGCCGCTCGACACGACGGGCGACGACATCGCCGTCGGCCCAGTGCACCTCCTCGCGTGTCTCCAGCAGGGCCCCGGCCGCCCACCGCGCGGTCTCCTCGTCGACGACCGCGCCGAGCTGCACGCGCGCGTGCCCCCGCCCCACCGGCCGGTCGGCGGCGGCGACCGCGATCCAGGGAGCGCCCCGCAGCCCGGTGCCCTCGCCGGTCTCGGCCCGCGTCCCGGACACCATCAGATACGAACCGCCCTCCGCGCGGGCGATCCGCTCGGGAAACGCGAGCGCGGCCACCAGCCCGACACGGGCGCCCTCCCCGCCCTCCACTGCGCCCGTCGGCACGGGCGGCGCGGCGTGGACGGCTTCCGGGGAGACCTCCGAGGCGAGCGACCGCAGTCGGCGCGCCTCCGCCCGCCACCGCTGCGCATAGGCGTCGTCCCCGCGCCGCGCGGCGCGCAGCGCCTCGGCGAGGTCGTCCCCGTAGCCGCGCGGCGCCTCCTCGCCGATCAGCGCGACCACTTCGGCGGCGAGCGCGCGACCCACGGTCGGCGCCGCGTCCAGCAGCGCCCGCCCCAGCCGGGGATGCCGGCCCAGCCGGGTCAGCCGCGTGCCCCGCTCCGTGGCCCGCCCGTCGGCGCCGACGGCCCCGACCGCCGTCAGGACGGCCCCGGCCGCCGCCATCGCCCCGCGCGGCGGCGGATCGAGCAGCGCGAGCCCGGAGGCGTCCGGGTCGCCCCAGCAGGCCGCCTGCAGCGCGAACGCCGTCAGGTCGGCCACCTTGATCTCGGGAGCGGGGAACCGGGGCAGCCGCGCGTCCTCGGCCTCCGCCCAGCACCGGTACACCGCGCCCGGCGCCTCACGTCCGGCCCGCCCCGCCCGCTGCCTGCCCGCCGCCTGCGAGGCCCGTACCGTCGTCAGCGCGCTCAGCCCGCGCGCGTGGTCGACGCGGGGCTCACGCGCGAGTCCCGCGTCCACGACCACCCGAACCCCCGGAACCGTCAGCGACGACTCCGCCACCGAGGTCGCCAGCACCACCCGGCGCCGCTGTCCGGGTGCCAGCACCGCGTCCTGCACCGATGCCGGCGCCCGCCCGTGGACCTGGAGCACCTCGACCGCTCCGAGTTGTCCCAGCTGTCCCAGTTGCCCCGGCTGCCCCAGCTGCGCGGCGACCCGGGCGATCTCGCCCACGCCGGGCAGGAACACCAGCACGTCACCGTCCCGTTCGGCCAGCGCCCGCCGAACCACCGACGCCACATGCGTCAGCAGCGCCGGGTCGACCCGCATGCCGTGCGGCGGCCGTACCGGACGCGTGGGAGGGGCCCACACCACCTCCACCGGATGGGCCGTGCCGTGCGCCTCGACCACGGGCGCGTCGCCCAGCAGCCGCGCCCAGCCCGCCGCGTCGGTCGTCGCCGACGCGGCCACCAGCCGCAGCTCCGGCCGCAGGGTCTCGCGCACGTCCCACAGGAACGCCGCCGCCGTGTCCGCGTCCAGATGCCGCTCGTGGCACTCGTCGAGCACCACCGCGTCCACCCCGGTCAGTTCCTGGTCCCGCTGCAGCCGCTGCAGGAGCACGCCGGTCGTGACGACCTCGACGCGCGTGCGGCGCCCGACCACCCGCTCCCCGCGCACCGTGAAACCCACGGACCCACCGACCCTCTCGCCCAGCAGCCAGGCCATCCGCCGGGCCGCCGCCCGCGCCGCGATCCGCCGGGGCTCGGCGACCACCACCCGCCGCGCGGGCCCGCCACCGATCAGCCCGGCCAGCACCAGCGGCACGAGGGTCGTCTTGCCGGTGCCGGGCGGTGCGACGAGAACGGCGGTGCCGTGAGCCTCCAGGGCGTCGGTCAGCGCGGGAAGGGCCTCGCGCACCGGGAGGGCGTCGAGAGCGTCGTGACGGATCACGCACTCAGTCCCGTACGCACACGAAGATCGCCGTGCCCGGGATCAGGTGGCCGCGCAGCGGGGACCAGCCGCCCCACTCGGAGGTGTTCCACTCCGGCCACTGGGGCTCCACCAGGTCCACCAGGCGAAAGCCCGAGGCGGTGATGTCGCGGACGCGGTCGCCCAGCGTCCTGTGGTGCTCCACGTACACCGCGCGGCCCTGCTCGTCCTGCTCGACGTAGGGCGTGCGGTCGAAGTAGGACCCGGAGACGCTCAGTCCCTCCGGGCCGGGCTCGTCCGGGAACGCCCAGCGGATCGGATGCGTGACGGAGAAGACGAACCGGCCCCCGGGCCGCAGCACCCGGCGCACCTCGCGCAGCACCAGCCGCGGGTCGGCGACGAAGGGCAGCGCCCCGTACGCCGAGCAGGCCAGGTCGAAGGAGCCGTCCGCGAACGGCAGGGCGCCCGCGTCGGCGCACACCAGCGGGAACGGGCCCCCGATGCGCAGCGCGTGCTGCAACTGCCGGTGCGAGATGTCCAGGGCCACCGGACGCGCGCCCTGCGCGGCCAGCCAGCGTGAGCACTGGGCCGCGCCGGCGCCGAGCTCCAGGACGTCGCGGTCCTTCAGGTCCTCCGGCGGGCCGAGCAGCTCGGCCTCCACCTCGTCCAGCCCCTCGGGGCACCACACGAAGCGGTCGTCGCCCAGGAACGTGCCGTGCTCGATCTGGTACTCGTCCGCGTTGCGGTCCCACCAGCCCCGGTTGGCGCGGGAGCTCTCGGTGACGCCGGCGTTCCGTCGGGTCGCCTCGGGTTCGGACGCTTCGGGCTCTTGGATGATCGGCTCCATCGTCGTACTCTTCCGTCCAGTTGCCCCAGCTGTCGCCACAGGGGGCGCGCGAGGTCCTGCGTGGCGTGGGGTCTTGTGTGGCCTCGAGGCGGCGTCTGGCGTGCGGCGCTACCCCCAGAAGGGGGAATTGTGCCGGTTATGCGGCGATCCGCCCCGGGTGGGGGGCTTCGCGCATTGACCCTGCCCGGCTGCCCCCGTATGCTACAAGTTGCGCTGCGGGCCTGCGCACCTCAGACATAGCAGGCTGCGCTCGCATCTGTTGTATGTCCCCTCGGTTCTCGAGGCGCCACCGGTGTACCCGGTGATGGAACGGCGCTTCTTTTGCTGTCCGGCTTCTGCAGAGCGAAACGGGCTCCGGCGTAGCAGTACCTACGACTCACTGTCCGTACCGGAGCCCTTTCCCACATGACGAGCAGCACCGAGACCACCGCCACCACCCCGCAGGTTGCGGTCAACGACATCGGTAACGAGGAAGCCTTCCTCGCCGCGATCGACGAGACGATCAAGTACTTCAACGACGGCGACATCGTCGACGGCGTCATCGTGAAGGTCGACCGGGACGAGGTCCTGCTCGACATCGGTTACAAGACCGAAGGTGTCATCCCGAGCCGCGAGCTCTCGATCAAGCACGATGTCGACCCCAACGAGGTCGTCGCCGTCGGTGACGAGATCGAAGCCCTTGTTCTCCAGAAGGAGGACAAGGAAGGCCGCCTGATCCTCTCGAAGAAGCGCGCCCAGTACGAGCGTGCCTGGGGCACCATCGAGAAGATCAAGGAAGAGGACGGCATCGTCACCGGTACCGTCATCGAGGTCGTCAAGGGTGGTCTCATCCTCGACATCGGCCTCCGCGGCTTCCTCCCGGCCTCCCTGGTCGAGATGCGCCGCGTCCGCGACCTCCAGCCCTACGTGGGCAAGGAGCTCGAGGCGAAGATCATCGAGCTGGACAAGAACCGCAACAACGTGGTCCTGTCCCGCCGTGCCTGGCTGGAGCAGACCCAGTCCGAGGTCCGCCAGACGTTCCTCACCACCCTCCAGAAGGGTCAGGTCCGTTCCGGCGTCGTCTCCTCGATCGTCAACTTCGGTGCCTTCGTGGACCTGGGTGGCGTCGACGGCCTGGTGCACGTCTCCGAGCTGTCCTGGAAGCACATCGACCACCCCTCCGAGGTCGTCGAGGTCGGTCAGGAAGTCACCGTCGAGGTGCTCGACGTCGACATGGACCGCGAGCGTGTCTCCCTGTCGCTGAAGGCGACCCAGGAAGACCCGTGGCAGCAGTTCGCCCGCACCCACCAGATCGGCCAGGTCGTGCCCGGCAAGGTCACGAAGCTGGTTCCGTTCGGTGCGTTCGTCCGCGTGGACGAGGGCATCGAGGGTCTGGTCCACATCTCCGAGCTGGCCGAGCGCCACGTGGAGATCCCGGAGCAGGTCGTCCAGGTCAACGACGAGATCTTCGTCAAGGTCATCGACATCGACCTCGAGCGTCGTCGCATCAGCCTCTCGCTGAAGCAGGCCAACGAGGCCTTCGGCGCCGACCCGACGGCGGTCGAGTTCGACCCGACCCTGTACGGCATGGCCGCGTCCTACGACGACCAGGGCAACTACATCTACCCCGAGGGCTTCGACCCCGAGACCAACGACTGGCTCGAGGGCTACGAGGCTCAGCGCGAGGCGTGGGAGACCCAGTACGCCGAGGCGCAGTCCCGCTTCGAGCAGCACCAGGCGCAGGTCATCAAGTCCCGCGAGGCGGACGAGAAGGCCGCTGCCGAGGGTGGCGACACCGAGGGTGCGGCTCCGGCCGCGTCCGGTGGCGGCTCGTACTCCTCCGAGGGCGGCGACAACTCCGGCGCCCTGGCCTCGGACGAGGCGCTGGCCGCGCTGCGCGAGAAGCTGGCCGGCGGCCAGAGCTGAAATCCGGCCGCTGAGCTCTAGCCGGTGACTGAGGGGCCGCACCTTTCGAGGTGCGGCCCCTCAGTGCTGCGCTTCGGGGTCGGGCGTCGCCCGCGGGCCGGTGGGAGCTCGTCACGGTGGAGCCGCGTGCCGACACGGCCCCGTGCCCCGCGGGGAGTTGTCCTCATCCGGGAATGCAGGTGCCGCGCGTCACGTTGTCCACTAGGAACACGAGGAGGAGCGGTCACGGTGCTTGATCCGCAGGGTTTGTACGCATGGGAGCCGAAGGGGCTGGCCGTGGTCGACATGGCGCTCGCCCAGGAATCGGCCGGACTTGTCATGCTCTACCACTTCGACGGGTACATCGACGCGGGCGAGACAGGCGACCAGATCGCCGAGCGGCTGCTCGACTCGCTGCCCCACCAGGTGGTCGCCCGGTTCGACCACGACCGGCTCATCGACTACCGGGCCCGGCGTCCGCTGCTGACCTTCACCCGCGACCGCTGGACCGACTACGAGGTGCCCGCCCTCGAGGTGCGGCTGGTCCAGGACGCCACCGGGGCTCCGTTCCTGCTGCTGTCCGGGCCCGAACCGGACGTCGAGTGGGAGAGGTTCGCCGCCGCGGTGCGGCAGATCGTGGAGCGGCTCGGCGTCCGCCTGTCGGTGAACTTCCACGGCATTCCGATGGGCGTCCCGCACACGCGACCGGTGGGCATCACCCCGCACGGCAACCGCACCGACCTCGTCCCCGGCCGCACCGGCCCCTTCGAGGAAGCGCAGGTGCCCGGCAGTGCCGAGGGACTCGTCGAGTACCGGCTCATGCAGGCCGGGCACGACGTGCTGGGTGTCGCCGCGCACGTGCCGCACTACATCGCCCGCTCCGCCTATCCGGACGCGGCGCTGACCGCCCTGGAGGCCATCACGGCCGCGACCGGCCTGGTCCTGCCGGGTGTGGCGCACTCCCTGCGCACCGACGCCCACCGCACGCAGACCGAGATCGACCGCCAGGTCCGGGAGGGCGACGACGAGCTCACGGCCCTCATCCAGGGCCTCGAGCACCAGTACGACGCCGCCGCGGGCGCCGAGACCAGGGGCAACATGCTCGCCGAGCCGGTGGAGATCCCCTCGGCGGACGAGATCGGGCTCGAGTTCGAGCGGTTCCTCGCGGAGCGCGAAGGCGACAACTGAGACAGGACCTGCCACCGCCGTCGTCGGTGGCAGGCCCTAAGCTTCGGGTCATGCTGACGGTGGGCCTGACCGGCGGGATCGGAGCCGGCAAGAGCGAGGTGTCGCGGCTGCTCGTCGAGTGCGGAGCCGTACTGATCGACGCGGACCGCATCGCGCGCGAGGTCGTCGCACCGGGGACACCCGGACTCACGGCGGTCGTGAAGTCCTTCGGCGAGGGGGTACTCGCCGAGGACGGCAGCCTGGACCGGCCGGGACTGGGATCGATCGTCTTCGCCGACCCGGAGAAGCTCGCCGTCCTCAACGCGATCGTCCACCCCCTGGTGGGCGCCCGCTCCCGTGAGCTGGAGGAGGCCGCCGCCGAGGACGCCGTCGTCGTCCACGACGTACCCCTCCTCACGGAGAACGGCCTCGCTCCCCGCTACGACCTCGTGATCGTGGTCGACGCGAGTGCCGAGACCCAGCTCGACCGCCTCACGGGCCGCCGCGGCATGAGCGAGCAGGACGCACGCGCGCGGATGGCCGCCCAGGCGACGCGCGAGCAGCGCCGGGAGATCGCGGACATCGTCATCGACAACGACGTCCCCCTGGAGGAGCTGGCGCGGCGGGTGAAGGACGTATGGGCCGAACTCGTCCGCAGGGAGCGGGCGGCCCGTCGGCCCGCGCAGGAATAGGAGCCCCCGTCCGGGGCGTTGAACCGGTTCGACGAGGGAAGGATGCGGCTGTGCCCGAGCTCAGTGGTTCGACCGGACGTACGCCGGAGACACATGTCATCGACTTCCGTGCCGCCGAGCAACTGCTCGCCTCGCGGGACCCGCGGGGTGCGGTGAAGCTGCTCGACGGGGTCATCGACGCGTACCCGGAGAACACCGCGGCGCGGTTGCTGCGCGCACGCGCGTTCTTCGCGGCGGCCCAGCTGAGGCCGGCCGAACTCGAGTTCTCCATCGTCCTGGAGCGCGAGCCGGACAACGCCTTCGCGCACTTCGCGCTCGCCCGCACCTACCAGCGGCAGAGCCGCCCCGAACCGGCCAGGCGGCACTTCCGGCTGGCCGCCGCACTGGACCCGAACCCGGAGTACCTGAAGGCCGCGAGCTTCGACACCTGAGCGGGGCCGCCCGCGCTGCCGCCGGTCACACGGTCACCACGGGCCCCTGGGCGGTTCGTACGGGGGGACGTCGCGGCCCGGCTGGTAGTGCGGCCCCTGACGGAGGTGCCGGACGACCACGATCAGATCGGTCGTGACGACCAGCCACAGCACCCCGCACAGGAGTGCCCAGCCCGGATGGCCGGAGAGCGCGAACGCCACCGTCCCGGCGACCGTCCACACCTCGCCCCACACACTCAGCCAGAGCCGCGCGCGCAGCGCACTGCGCGCGGTCCTCGGCTCACTGCCCGTACGCATCTCGTCACCACCCCTCCCGATTTCACCGTACGCCAGGACGGCGAGGGGCGGCGTCTTCACTCGTTCGAGTGGACCGGGGGAGAAGGGGAACTGGCTTGCGGTTCAGGTCCGTTGGGCGGACATGGAACTGAAAATGCGCGAGGGGTACAAGGGGACGGGCCCCGGGGCGATCACCCCGGACGGCTGCGCGGTGGAGCTGTACTCGCGACTGCCCGTCGGTGACGAGCCGGACATCATCGCCGCCGCCGTTCCGGCCGGCGCGCGCGTCCTGGAACTGGGCAGTGGAGTGGGACGGATGACCCACGCACTGCTGGAGCGCGGATTCGAGGTCACCGCGGTGGACGAGTCCGCCGAGATGCTGGAGCGCGTCCGCGGGGCCCGGACCATATGCGGCCCCATAGAGAAGCTGCGCCTGGACGAGACGTTCGACGTGGTGCTCCTCGCGTCGTTCCTGGTGCACGCGGGCGACCCGGAGGTACGACGGGGACTGCTGCGCACCTGTGCGCGGCATCTGGCGGAGGGAGGGTGCGTACTGATCCAGCGGGAGGGCGAGGACTACCACACGAATCTGCCGCGCGAGCGGGTGGACCCGGCCGGCTTCACCGTGCGGATCGTGTCGGCCGAGCCGGTCGGCGACGGGGTCGACTCCGTGTACGCGGAGTACGTGTTCCCGGACGCGGTGTGGACGCAGACGTTCCGGTCGCGGCCGTTGACGAAGGAGCAGTTCGAGCAGGCGCTGGAGGAGGCGGGCCTGGCGGTGGACCGGTACCTGACGAAGGACGGGATCTGGGTGAGGGCGGTGGCGCCGAAGGCGCGGTGACACCGCCCGTCCTGATCGTGGGCCCGCCTCGGACCGGCGCCGTTCGTTCAGGGGCGCGGCGCCGTGCCGCCGGGTGCGCCAGGGCCTCCCAGGCCTCGCAGGCGTTCCAGTTCGCGGCGGTCGCGCTTGGTCGGGCGGCCCGCGCCGCGGTCCCGGACACCGGCGGGGGCGACGGCGTCGCGGGGCGGGGGCGGCGGGGAGTTGTCGACATAGCACTGGACGGCCACCGGGGCGCCCACCCGCTTGCGGATCAGCCGCTTGACGACGACGACCCGCTCCCGGCCCTCGTGCCGCAGCCGCACCTCGTCACCGACGCGCAGGGAGTGCGCGGGCTTCACCCGCTCGCCGTTCACCCGCACATGGCCGCCCCGGCAGGCGGTGGAAGCGAGGGAACGCGTCTTGAGCAGACGCACGGACCAGATCCAGCTGTCGGTGCGAACGGTCTCGCCGGCCTGCGGGCCGGCAGCCTCGGCAGCGGCCACAGCGGCGGCGGTCTTCGGGTCCTCGGAAGCCATGGTCCCGACCTTAGCCGTCCGGGGCGGCCGGGCGGGAAGGGATGTCGCCGGAACCAGGGTTCTTCGCCGCGCTTGCCTCCGGGGTTTCGTCCGTGCGGGTGCCGGCAACCGTCTCGCCCTCCTCGTGGACCGGGGCAGCGGCGGACGGGCGGCACCGGCCCGTCCTACCGTGGAGCCCATGGACCCCAGCGGCCTGCCCGGTCCGACCGGCGCCCACGACCTCCCGGGCCTTTCCGGCCTCGACCGGCGCATCGCCGACTGCCGCGCCTGCCCGCGGCTGGTGGACTGGCGGGAGGAGGTCGCCCGTACCAAGCGCGCCGCGTTCGCCGACTGGACGTACTGGGGCCGGCCGGTGCCGGGATTCGGGCCGCCGGACGCCCGGCTGCTGATCGTCGGGCTGGCACCCGCCGCGCACGGCGGCAACCGCACCGGCCGGATGTTCACCGGGGACCGCTCCGGCGACGTGCTGTACGAGGCGCTGTACGACGTCGGACTCGCCTCGCAGCCGACCTCCACGCACGCCGGGGACGGCCTGGAACTGTACGGCGTACGCATCACCGCACCCGTGCACTGCGCCCCGCCCGCCAACAAGCCGACCCTCGGGGAACGGGACACCTGCCGGCCCTGGCTGGTCCGGGAACTGCGGCTGCTGCGGCCGACGCTGCGGGCCGCGCTCGTCCTCGGCGCCTTCGGCTGGCAGGCCGCGCTGCCCGCGTTCACCGAGGCGGGCTGGACCGTGCCCCGCCCCCGCCCGGCCTTCGCCCACGGCACCCGCGTCACGCTCCCCGCCCCGGACGGCGACGACCTGCACCTGTACGGCTGCTTCCACGTGAGCCAGCGCAACACCTTCACCGGCAGACTCACTCCCGGAATGCTCCGGGAGGTGCTGCACGCGGCGGCCGAGGCGGCGGGGCTGCCCACGCGGAAACAGAGATGAGCCCGCGCGGCATGTCCCGCTAGGGTGCCGCGATGGGACTGTATCCGGAGATCGAACCGTACGACCACGGCATGCTCGACGTCGGCGACGGCAACCGCGTGTACTGGGAGACCTGCGGGAACCCGCACGGCAAGCCCGCGCTGGTGCTGCACGGCGGACCGGGAAGCGGCGCGAGCCCCACCCTCCGGCGCTACTTCGACCCGGCCGCGTACCGCATCGTGCTGCTCGACCAGCGCGGCGCCGGACGTTCGACCCCGCACGCCGCCGACCACGCCACCGACATGAGCGTCAACACGACCGCGCACCTCATGGCCGACCTGGAGCGGCTGCGGGCCCACCTGGGCATCGAGCGGTGGCTGGTGTGGGGCGCGTCCTGGGGATCGGTGCTGGGACTGCGGTACGCGCAGGCGCACCCCGGGGTGGTGTCCGAGCTGGTGCTGACGGCAGTGGCGACCGGTTCCGACCCGGAAGTGGCCCTGCTGACCCGAGGACTGGGGAAAATCTTCCCGGAGGCCTTCGCCCGCTTCCTCGCCGAACTGCCCGCCGACGAGCGCGACGGCAACCCGGCCGCCGCGTACAGCAGGCTGCTGGAGTCCCCCGACCCGAAGGTCAGGGAACGGGCCGCGCGGGCCTGGACCGACTGGGAGACGGCGACGATCCCCGCCCCGCCCGGCTCGGTCGCGCGGTTCGAGGACCCGGAGTTCCGTAGGGGCTTCGCCCGCACCGTCACCCACTACTGGGGCCACGACCACTTCCTGGGCGAGGGCAACGACGAGGGCGTGGTCCTCCGCGACGCGCACCTGCTGAAGGGCATCCCCGGCACCCTGGTCCAGGGCAGCCTCGACTTCGGCAACCTCCTCGGCACCGTCTGGCGCCTCCACCACGCCTGGCCGGACAGCGAACTGGTGATCGTGGACGAGGCCGGGCACGACGCCGGAGCGACCGGGAACGACGTACTGGTGGCGGCGACCGACCGGTACGCGCGCCCCCACGGCTGACGATCCGCCCTACGGCCGCCCCACGTACCGCACGTCCGGCTCCCGCTCCTCGTTCCCGCCGCCGTCCGTCCACTCCACGGCCTCGAAGCCGTGCCGCTCGTAGGAGCTGTGCGCGGGCGCTCACGCCTGTACCGAACCCCGGGGTCCGGTACAGGCGTCGTCGCGGGTCAGGAGGAGGAGCAGGAACGGGGCCCGTCCCGCGGCGGGCGCGGGACGGGCCGTGGTGCTCAGTGCCGTGTACGACTCACGAAAGGTCGGGCCGTTCGGTGACGCGGACGGCGTTCACCAGTGTCTTGCCCGAGTTCGAGACGAAGCGGACGTTCAGCACTCCGTCGGTGACCGTCACCGTGTAGGTGCGCTGCAGAGCCGTGTAGGCGCCGGCCTCCAGGGCGATGTCCAGACTCGGCTCGACCTCCTTGCCCTCCGCGATCACGTCGAAGACCCGGGCGGTCGGCTTCGTCGACGACAGCTCCGCGAAGTCCAGCTCCACGGTGTAGACGCCGTTCGGAACGCTGTCGAAGCGGTACTCGTGCATGCCCTCACGGGCCGTCGTGAACCGCTGGGGGTCCTGAGTGCCGTTGATCCCCTTCTTGGTGGACGTCGTCTTCGTGGTGCCGAGGTATCCGAAGGACCCCTTGACGTGCGCCCGGTCCGGCTGCCAGCCGTCGCCGCGGGCGTCCGTCGACGAGGAGCCGGCGCCGCTGTCGAGCGCCTGCTGGTAGCCGGGGACGACCAGCTGCACCGGGATCTTGAGCTCCGGGGTGCGCCCGCTGTCGGACCGCACCAGCAGGTCCGCCGAGAGCACGTCGCCGGGCTTGTGGCCCGTGGTGTCGAAGCGGAGCTTCGCCGTCTGCTCGGCGCCCTTTGCCAGGTCGCCCCGGGCGGGCGAGGCCGTGAGCCACGGCACGTCCCGCACCGCGCCGTCGACGGCCTCGACGATCGTGTACGGGGTCGCGGAACCGGTGTTGGACAGGGTCACCGACCGTTCCCGCGTCTGGTCGGCGGGGGCGACGACCGTGATCTGCTTCTGGTCGAGCGCGACCCGTCCGGTGGCCAGGGAGGCACTCGCGTCGGCGGCGCGGCCCGGCTCCACGGTGACGGTCTTCTCCTCGCCGGTGTATCCCGTGGCCGAGAACGCCAGCGTGTGCTGCCCGGTGCCCAGCTGCAGGGCGTACCTGCCGGCGGAGTCCGTCGTGGTGCTCGTCGAGCCCGTGGTCACCTCGACGCCGGACACCGGTTTGCCGTCGTTGTCGTCCTTGACCGTGCCGAGCACGACACCGGACTTCGTCGTGCGGAAGGCGACGCTGAGGCCGTCGGAGATCACCTCGGAGTTGAAGGAGTACTGCAGGGCGTCCGTACCGGTGGCGTTCTCGACGCCGACGGTGGCGCTCCTGCCGGTGGAGTAGCCGCCGGGGGTGTCGGCGATGTCCTTGTACCGGTAGGTGACGGAGCCGTCCTCGCCGATCTCGGCGGAGAAGGAGAACGGGACGCCCTGGTCGTACCAGTTCACGATGTCCCGCCACTCGACGACGAGCGACCGGTTCGGGTACTCGCCCCGGACCGCGGTGTAGACGCCGCCGGCGTCGGCACGGACCAGCAGGTCGTCCCAGAACGGGTAGAGAGCCGCGTTCGGGGCCGCCGTGCCGGGCAGCGCTCCGTTGGAGTTGCTGGAGTTGGCCGCGAGGAAGTTCAGGTACCCGTTGGCGCTGACCCAGGCAGACTGGTAGGTCTTGCCGTAGAACGGAACCGGGAACGGCAGGTCGATCTTGACGTTGCCGGAGTCGCCGGTCACGTTCAGCTTGTCGGTGCCGGACACCCAGGACTCGGCTCCGGTGGCGCACGCCGTGCCGAAGGCGTCGAGGCGGTCGGGCAGGCGCACGTCGGCGACCGTGTCACCGGACACCGACACCTCCGCACTCCCCGGCGCCACACAGCGCGAGTCGTGCGTGGCGTTCAGCGTGTACGTGCCGTGCGGCAGGGTGGCCTCGTAGCGGCCCCGGGCGTCCGCGGTGGCGGTCACCGGCGTGCCGGCGAAGGACAGTTCGGCGCCGCCCGCGGGGCCCGCCGAGGAGGTGACGGTGCCGGACACCTTGGCGGACGGAGCGGCGGTGAGGGTGAAGTCCCGCACCGTGCTCTGGCCGTCGCTGACAGCGGCCGTGCCGGTCGCGTCGGTGTGGCCGAACTTCTTGACCGTCAGGTCGTACTCGCCCACCGACAGGGCGGGGAAGGCGTAGTCGCCCTCGGCGTCGGTGACGACCGTGCGGTCGATCGGTCCGTCGGCGACGACCTGGGCGCCCGCGACGGCGTTGCCGCCGGCGGTGACGGTGCCGGTCAGGGAACCGGTCGCGCCGCGCGGGGCGTCGCTCACCGCGGCGTAGGCGTCGAGCCGGCCCTCACCGAAGACGTTGTTGTCGTCCGCGGTACCACCGCAGGTCAGGGCGGACACGTCGATCGCGGTGCCGTCGAGGAGCGCCTCGGTGGCCGCGACGTCGCCGTGCAGGGAGGCCGACGCGGACCAGACCAGGGCGACGGCGCCGGCGGTGTGCGGGGACGCCATCGACGTACCGCTCAGCGCGCTGTAGCCGCCGCCCGTGTAGGCGGAGCGGACGTTGACGCCGGGCGCGGCCAGGTTCGGCTTGACGGTGCCGTTCTCGCCCGTTCCGCGTGAGGAGAAGCTCGCGATGGCGTTACCGCTGTCGAACGCGCCGCTCGCGTAGCTGCTGACGTAGGAGCCGGGGGAACCCGCCGTGTTGCAGCCGGGGCCGCTGTTGCCGTTGGAGAAGGCGGGGAAGATGCCCGCGGTCCGCCAGGAGTCCACCACATCCTGGTACCAGGGGTCCTGGACGCTCGAACCCCAGGAGTTGTTCACGATGTCCGGGGCCAGGTCGGGCCGGGGGTCGGCGCCGTTCGCGTCGGTCGGCGCGACCACCCACTGCCCGGAGGCGAGCAGGGAATCGCGGGAGCAGCTGCTGCTCTCGCAGCCCTTGGCGGCGATCCAGGTGGCGCCGGGTGCGACACCGATCTGGTTGGCGTCGCCGTCGTCACCGACCATGGTGCCCATGGTGTGGGTGCCGTGGCCGTTGTTGTCGCACGGGCTGTCGCCCGCGCAGACGTCCGCCGGGTCGAACCAGTTGTAGTCGTGGGAGAAGGAGCCGTCGGCGTTGCGGCCCCGGTACTGGTTCTTGAGCGCCGGGTGGTCGTACTGGACGCCGCTGTCGATGTTGGCGATGACGACGCCCTCACCGCGGACGCCGTACGTGCTCCACACCTGCGGGGCGTTGATCCGGTCGACACCCCACTCGACGCCGTCGACGGTCGGCTCGCTGCTGCCCTTGACCGGTGTGTCGAGCTTGATCGTCCGGTCGGCCTCGATCGCCTGCACCTCGGGCAACTCGGCTATCTTCGCGGCGAGTTCCATGTCGCCGACGACCTTGACGGAGTTGTCGATCCAGAACGAGACGGCATCCGATCCGGCCGCCCTGGCCGCCTTGAGGACGCCTGACTGGGTGTCCTGCGCGACCTTCTTCTTGGCCGTGAGCACGGCCTTGGCCTTGGCCGTCTTGCCCTCGGCGCGCTCGGCGACGGAAAGGTCGGCTTCCTTCTTCATGACGACCCAGAAGGTCGTCTTGTCCTTCTCGTCCAACTGCTTGAGCAGCTTCTGCTCGGCCTTGGCGCTCAGCAGCTCCTGTGCCGTGGGAGCGACCGGCTCGGCGGCCGCCGCGACTCCGGCGCCCCAGGGCAGCAGCACCAGGGCTGCCAGGGAAGCCAGAGCGATCCGGCGTGGAGATCTTCGAGAGGATGCCACGGGTCTCCTTGATCGGGGGGTGGGGTTCGCCCACCCGGGGAAGGCAAGGGCTTTCGCGGAACGTTGTGCCGTCCGAAGCGCCCCGTCACCTGTGGGTGAGGAGACGGGTGCGGAAAGTGACGGCGACTTATGATGACTATGTTGCATCGGGCATGACAAGGGGGCGGAGTGGTCGAATGTGAACGCGCCCCGCGTGTGGATGCGACGCGGCGTCACGACCGTGTGCTCCGGTTCGCGTTCGGCCGGACGCGTCGGCCTGCACGCACGCCGCGACACGGCGCCGCGTCGAATACCGTTCGACCACGCACAGTCGTCCCCCGTACCCTTCCCGCGGGCCACCCCCGTGCCGTCCGCTGCCCCGTCGACCGCCAGGAGCCGCCGTGTCGCCCTCTCCGTCCGACCGGGCTTTCCTCGACACGACCGCCGACCGGCTCGCAGCCCTTCCCGGCGTCCGGGCCGTCACCCTTGGCGGCTCACGGGCCCAGGGCACCGAACGGCCGGACAGTGACTGGGACTTGGCGGTCTACTACCGGGGATCCTTCGACCCGGACGACCTGCGCGCGATCGGCTGGGAGGGCGAGGTCTCCGAGATCGGCGGCTGGGGCGGCGGTGTCTTCAACGGCGGCGCCTGGCTCACGGTCGACGGGCGCCGCGTCGACGTCCACTACCGCGACCTCGACGTCGTCGAGCACGAGTTGGCAGAGGCGGAGGCGGGACGCTTCCGCGTCGAGCCGCTGATGTTCCACCTCGCCGGCATCCCGACGTACCTGCTGGTCGCGGAACTCGCGATCAACAAGGTGCTGCGCGGCGACCTCCCCCGCCCCGCCGCCTACCCGCGGGCCCTGCGCGAGAGTGCCCCGCCCCGCTGGTGCGGCACGGCCACCGCCACCCTCGCCTACGCCAAGGCCGGCCACGCCCCCAAGGGCGCCCTCACCCAGGTCGCCGGGAGCATCGCCGTCGCCGCGACCCAGACCGCGCACGCGGTGATGGCGGTGCGGGGGGAGTGGGTGACGAATGAGAAGGGGCTGGTCGAGCGGGCGGGGCTGGCCGACGTGGACGCGCTGACGGAAGGCCTGACGCGGAGCCCGGGCGCTCTCGTCCGGGCGGTCGTGGACGCCGAAGCGCTGCTGCGCCGGTCCGTGCCCTGCGCGCCGTCGTAGGTGTGGAACTCGCCCAGCACCACGTACGCGATCTCCGCGTGCTACCACAATGGCCGGTCCCCGTCGCGCTGGAGCAGCAGGTCGAGCACCTTGTAGCCGGTGATCAGCACGTCCGGCGGCGGGACGCGCATCCCTTCGCGCCGAGTCAGCACCCGCCGGAGGTCGGTGTCCGGCCGGTCTCCGGCGGAGAGGCCCGTGGTGACCTGCGCGAGGTGCGGATCGGCAAGGTACTCGCCGATCCGCACCACCTGGTCGGTGGCGAGCGCGTTCACCGGATACAGCAGCACGCCCTTGACCCCGCGCTTTTTTCCGCGGGCAGTGGTCTGGCGCCGGCACCAGGAACGACTCGGTCTTCCCCACGGTCCGGCGTTCGTGTTCACGGCCGGTGCTTCGGCAGGCGCACGGCCATCGGCAGCGCCAGCGCCATCAGGCCCGCCCCGCACAGCAGCGTCGTACGGAATCCGTCCGTCGCCGTCAGCAGCGAAGCCGTCAGGGCCGTGCCGACGGACGCGGCCACCTGGGAGACGATGTTCAGCGCCGTGCTGCCGGCGGCGACCTCGGTGTCCGCGAGGCCGCGCGTGGCGGAGGCCATGACGGGCATGTTCGTCATGCCGACCCCGGTGCCCATGACGGCGAGGGAGGCGACCAGGCGCCAGTGCGGGACGTCGGAGCCGGCCTGGACGGCGAAGGCGAGGAAGCCCGTGACGGCGACCAGGACGCCCGGCACGACGATCGCGCGCGGCGCCACGCGGTCCGAGATCCGGCTGGATATCTGCATCACCGTGCCGCTGCACAGGAACTGGGGCACCATCAGCAGCCCGGCCTGAGTGGCGGACAGGCCGCGCTCCTGTTGCCAGTACAGCGGTACGAGGATCATCGAACCGAAGTACGCGGCCGAGAACGGCACCATGGTCGCCACCGCACGGCCGACCGACGCCCTCCGCAGCAGCCGCAGGTCGAGCAGGGGGTGGGCCGTCCGCAGCGCCCGCACCGCGAAGGCGGCCACCAGCACCGCACCGGCGACGACCGGGACGACGGCCCCGGGGGTGCCGAAACCGCCGCGCTCGCCGCCCAGGGTCAGCCCGTACAGCAGGAGGGCCAGGCCCGGGGGGAGCGTCAGCAGTCCGGCCAGGTCCAGCGGGCGGCCGGTCCGCTCGCCGTCGCCGCGCATGACCCGGGCTCCGAGCAGCAGGGCGAGGGCGCCGACCGGGACGTTGACGAAGAAGATCCAACGCCAGGACAGCGCGTCGGTGAGGACGCCGCCGAGGACCGGACCCGCCATGGGGCCGACGAGGACGGGGATGCCGAGGATGCCCATCATCGTGCCCTTGCGTTCCGGCGGGGCGGCGCGCAGGACGACCGTCATGGCGACGGGCACGATCATGCCGCCGCCGAGTCCCTGCACCACGCGGAACGCGATCAGCGAACCGACGTTCCAGGCGAGGCCGGTGAGCCCCGAGCCGAGGGTGAAGAGCGCGACGGCGGTGAGGAAGACCCGCTTGGCGCCGTACCGGCCCACCGCCCACGCGGTGACCGGGATGACGGTCGCCAGCGCCAGCGAGTAGCCGGTCACCGTCCACTGGACGACGGACAGGGGCGCGTCGAAGGACCGCGAGAGGTGGCCCAGGGCGACATTGACGATGGTCATGTCGAGCACCGTCATGAACGAGCCGAGCACCACGACACCCGCGAGGGCCAGGGCGTGCCGGGGGACGGCGGGCAGGGGCGGCCTCCCGCTCCCGCCTCCTCCCCCGGTCCGTGCCGGGAGGGCGGTGCTCATCGCGCTCCGTACGCGGCGTGGGCGCGCCCGGCTCGCAGCGTCCGCCCCCACCAGGTCAGCTGGTCCAGCATCGCCTTGCCCGCTCCCTCGGGGATCTCGGGCCGCAGCAGTGAGCCGTCCTCGGCGAAGTTCTCCCACGCGTTGTGGAAGCTCACCGTGTCCCGCACCGTGACGCTGTGCAGTTCGGCGAAGATCAGCCGCAGCTGCTCGACCGCGCGCAGGCCGCCGGCCAGGCCTCCGTAGGAAACGAAGCCGACAGGCTTGGCCTGCCACTGCGTGAAGTGCAGGTCGATGGCGTTCTTCAGGGGCGCGGGGAAGCTGTGGTTGTACTCGGGAGTGATCACGACGAAGGCGTCGGCCGCCGCCAGGCGCTCCGTGACCTCGGCGGCCTCCGGGTGGGGCACAGGGGAGACGACGTCGGGCAGGGGGTGCTCGGCCAGATCGACGGGGTCCAGTTCGAGGTCGCCGCGCTGGGCGGCGAACCGCAGGAACCAGTCGGCGACGACAGGGGCGAAACGGCCCTCGCGGGTCGAGCCGGTCAGAACGACGACGCGCAGGGGGGTGTTCGCCGGAGGATCGCCCGGGAGGACACCGGTCGTGAGGGAAGCGTTCGAACTGGGGGAGGAGGCCGATGAGTTCGTCATGCCGAGAAAGTACAACGATCGTGGCAATCAGTGCAACGGTCGTTGTACTTTTCCGGCCGGATACCGTGGCGGTCGACAGGAAGGGGCAGGACGCGTGAGACAAGGGCTGGCGGAGAAGCGGCAGGCGATCGTGCGGGGAGCGCGCCGCGTCTTCGGGCGCGACGGCTACACCCGCGCCGGCATGGACTCCATCGCCAAGGAGGCCGGAGTCTCCACCCGCACGATCTACAACCACTTCCCGGAGGGGAAGACGCAGCTCTTCCGCGTCGTGGTCGTGGAGGGTTCGGAGGAGGTCGTACGGGCCCACATCGACGCCATCGACCGACGGCTCCACAAGGTCACGGACCTGGAGGCCGACCTCATCGGTTTCGCGCACGCCTGGATGTCGCCGATGTACCGGTACCAGGACCACTTCGCCGTCGTGCGGCAGCTGCGGGCCGAGGTCGGCCACGTCCCGCGGGAGTTCCTGGACACGTGGCGTGCCGCCGGTCCCGACCGTGCCCTCGGGGAGGTGGCCGCCCGCTTCCGCGAGCTGGCCGAGGAAGGGCTGCTCGACGCCCCGGACCCGGATCGTGCCGCGGTCCACTTCCTGCAGTTGACCGCCGGCGTGATCAGCGACCGCACCTACCAGGGGATCCTGTCCATGCCGGACGAGGAGCGGGACGAGCTGATCGCCTCCGGGGTGCGCGCGTTCCTGCGGGGATACGAACGGCGCTGAGGCCGCACACGTACGACGGCCCCGGACTGCGCCGAGGTTCGCCGGGCGAGCTGCTCCGTCCGGGGGCCACGGCCCTCTTCCCGCCTCTCGACCGGCCGGGGCCGGCCGGGGCATGGGGGGCGAGCCTTCGTTTCCTTCACGGGACTGGAGTAGGTGCCGCCGGTTCCGGTGGTGGTGCCGACTCCGCCCATACGGTCTTGCCGGGGCCGGTGGGGCGGGGCAGGACACCCCAGTCGTCCGCGAGGGCGTCCACCAGGAACAGGCCCCGGCCCGACTCGCCGTCCGGGGCCGGTGTTCCGGCGACCGGCCGTCGCTCCGTGCGGGTGTCCGTGACCTCGATCCGCAGTGTGCCGTCCTCGGTCTCGGTGAGGCACAGGTGGAAGTCACGGCCCGGTACGTGTCCGTGCCGGACCGCGTTCGCGGTGAGTTCGGCGGCAATCAGGGTGACCGTTTCGTTCGCCGGGGAGGCGTACGGGTGGCCCCACGCGTCCAGGCGGTGCGAGACCAGCCGGCGGGCGAGGCGGGCACCACGCGGGGTCGAGGTGAACTGCATCGCGAACGTGCGGGTCGGCCGGGGCGTACGCCTTTGCGGGGGAGTTGCTGACTTCATGGGGTAACCGTGACGAACTGTGCGTAGCGTCGAACAGGCGTGACGCGCTGACCGGCGGTGGCTGTACGTCGCCGAGGCGGGGCTTGTACACGGGGTGAGCCGTGACGGAGGCCCCGCGGGGCGGGTTGGTCGCGTACGCGAGGACTGTGCGGGGTGTTCGGCGGTGAGTACGTACGGGAGGTGCCGGGCGTGGAGGAACAGCGGCAGCAGGCGGACGGCCAGGAGCAGGAGGCGAGCACGGGCATCCTGCACGTCTTCGGACGGCAGTTGAAGCTGTGCAGGGAGCGGGCGGGGCTGGACCGGGCGGAGCTGGGAAGCAGGGCGGGCTACTCCGCGTCGACCATCGCCAGCTTTGAACAGGGGAGGCGGATCCCGCCGGCCAAGTTCATCGACAACGCGGATGAACTGCTCGATGCGGGCGGGTTGTTGAAGGCGGGGAAGGAGGAGGTGGCGAGGGCGCAGTATCCGGCGTTCTTTCGGGATGCGGCGCGGTTGGAGGCGCAGGCGGTCGAACTCCATGTGTACGGCACCCGGGCTGTCCCTGGACTGTTGCAGACGGAGGAGTACGCCCGTGCTGTGTGCGCGATGTGGCGTCCGTTGCTGGACGCGGAGGTCATCGAACAGCGCGTGACCGCACGCATGGCACGGAAGGGCATTTTCGCCAGGCGCCCGGCACCGCACCTGACCTTCGTCATCGAGGAAGCAGTGCTGCACCGCCCGCTCGGTGGTGAGGCCGTTTGGCGGGGACAGATGGAGCATCTCCTGCTGGCCGGGGAGCAGCGGAACGTCGAGATCCAGGTGATGCCCCTCTCCCGCAAGGAACACGCAGGACTGGCTGGCCCGTTCACCTTGATGGAGACCAAGGATGAGCGGAGGATCGCCTACACAGAGGTGCAAGGTGATAGCCACGTCCACACCGAGCGCGGGAAGGTCCGGGAGCTTGAGACTGCGTACGGAAGTCTCCGAGCGCAGGCGCTCACACCGGCTGAATCGCTCTCGTTGATCGAGAAGTTGTTGGGAGAGGGATGAGCGGGGAAACGGCCGGGCGAGACTTCGACGACCTGGCGTGGTTCAAGAGCAGTTACAGCGCCGGGGACGGTGGAGAGTGCGTCGAGGTGGCCGCCGGGAGCGGTGTCGTGTGCGTACGCGACTCGAAGGACGAGGCGAGTGCCCTGGTCAGCCTTGCACCGGGTGCATGGGCGGAGTTCGTCGGATTCGCTGCCTGGCACACCGCGTAGAGCGAAGAGCACCCCGGTGCCCCGTGACCGCCGACCTGGGTCATGGGGCACCGGCGTACCCACGAGGACCGCGGCGGCGGCCGGCGGTCGGCCGCGATCCCGGCATCCGCGGCCCACGGGAGGGAGGACCGACCCCGGTCCTGCGGGAATCCCGTGGAACAAGCACATCGCGGACCGTGTTCCTTGGAGAGCACCCCTTTCGCTCGCATCGTCACATCCCGGAAACGAGACTGTTCCCTTCCCTCCGACAATTCCGTTTACGGTGGACACCACGTCCCCAGCCCGGTCACCGTCGCCCGCGAGCCCGCCCCGCCCCCGACGAGACGACTGGAGCACCGTGTCCCGCACCACGCCCGCCGTACCCCTCTGGCTCACCCACGCCCTGCGGGCCCAGCGCGGACCGGTCCCGTGGAGCGCGGTCACGCGGGGAGTACTGGGCGGCGGGCCCCTGCTGGTCGCCGCCGTCCTCGCCGGGCATCCCGCCCTCGGCGTCGTCGCCGCCATCGGCGCCATGTTCGCCGGGATCAACGACCTGCCGGGCAGCCGACGCGCCTCCGTCAGCCGGATCGGAGTGCCCGCGCTCGCCGGGGCGGCCGGACTCCTCGTCGGGACGTACGCGGAGGACCACCTCCCGGCCGTACCGCTGACCCTGACCCTGACCGGGTGCGGGCTGGTCGCCGGCGCGGTCAGCGCGCTGAGTCCCACCGGCTCCGCCGCCGGGATCCAGTTGCTCGTCGGGGCCGCCGTCGGCGCCGGAATGCCCCTGCCCGAACCCGGAGGGCAGCGGGCGCTCGCCTTCCTCGCCGGAGCCGCGTGGCTGCTCCTGCTGCGGCTGGCGCTGCCCGCTCCGGGGGCCCTCGCGGGAGACTTCCGGTTCGACGGCGAGCGGCATGCCGTGGCCGGCGTGTACGAGGCCGTCGCCGCGCTGCTCGACGCCGCCGGCTCACCCACCGCCACCGCGCGGCGCGCCGCACTCACCGCCGCCCTCGACCACGCGCAGGACGCGCTCGCCGGGCCCCGGCTGCGGCGGTACGCCGGTTCCGCGGCCGAACGGCGACTGCACGCGCAGTACGCCGCCGCGCTGCCGCTGGCGGAGGCCGCGACCGCGCTGGCCTGGGCAGGGGAGGGCGTACCGGCTCGCGCGTCCGAAGGGCCACGGCGGCTCGCCGTCGCCGTACGCGAAGGCGTCCCCGGCGGACCGCTGCCCGCACCCTCCCGGTCCGTCCCCGCGCTGCGCGCCCTCGACGACGCCCTCCTGCGCGCCGCCGTGGCCTTCGACCGGGCCGACGGCGGCGACCTGCACACGCGCCGCCGGTCCCGCGCCGCTCTCATCCGTACCCTCCTCGGCACCCGGGGACAGGAGTACGGCCTGCGGGTCGCCCTCTGCTTCGGCGTGAGCGTCGCCGTCGCCCAGGCCCTGTACCACGCCCGCTGGTACGGGCAGCACGAGTACTGGTACTGGCTGCCCGTCACCGCCGTCTTCCTCGTCAAGCCCGACCTCGGACCGCTCGCCTCGCGGGTGCTGAACCGGGCTGCCGGAACCGTGCTCGGGGCGCTCCTGTTCGCCGGGTTCGCCGCAGTGCTGCCCCGGCCGGAAGGACTCATCGCGCTGGTGGCGGTCAGCGGGGCGCTCATCCCGGTCGCAGCCCGGCACTTCGCCGCGCAGACCACCGTCATCACCGTGCTCGTGCTCGCCCTGGTGATGGTGGGCGGTGAACCGCAGGCCTCCGTGGCACGGATCGCCGAGACGCTGCTGGCCTGTGTCATCGTGCTCGTCGTCGGACACCTGCCGATGCCCGTGCGGCGCGGCGGCGCCATCCGGGTCCGGCTCACGGAAGCGGGGGAGGCAGCGCACGCGTACCTCACCCATGTGCTGGACGGGTCCGGCGACCGCGCGGCCCGCTGGGTCCTGCGCCGTGAGGCGTACCGGGCCCTCGCCGAGGCCCGCGGCGCCGTCGCGCTCGCCTCCGCGGAGCTGCCCGCGCTCGCCCGGCACGCCGACGGCGCGGACGAGTTCGCCGCCCTCCTCGAACGGCTCGTCGACACCACCACCGCCTGCGCCGTCCACCTCGACGACACGGGACGGCTCGACGCCCGTCACGCCGAGCGGCTCGCCGAACTCCGGGACGCCCTCGACCGGCGCCGCGAGCGCGTCGGGGTCCGGCTGCCGGAGCTGCCCGTCGCCGGGCGAGCCGATGACGGGGCGCGGTCCGTGCGGCCGTGAGCGGCCGGTGACCCCCGGCACACCGAGGTCGCCCGCTTCTGACGGTGAACGGGTGACGAGTAGGTCTCAATGGCGTCACCGGGCGAGGCGTTCCCCCTGCCGTCGGCGTTTGACTCCACGAGTGCGACGCCGAACGGGAGGCAGCAGGTGAACGGGAGAACGGTGCTTGAACGCTTTCCCGCGGGCGGGCCGCGGGGGTCCTGGCCGGCGGAGGAGTTCGCGCGGGCGCGGCGTCTGGAGGGCCTGCCCGCCGAGGTCGTCATGGACCTCGCGACCGACATGTTCCTGGTGATCGTCCGCAGCGGCGACGGCGGACCCCACGCGGCCGCGTGGGGCCCGGTGCCTAGGCCGTGATCGGGCGGGACCAGCTCGGGGTGGTGTCCGTCAGGCGGCACACCGCGAGGTAGAGCGGTATCGGCGGGGTGTACGGGAGCGCGCAGTCGGGGCGGTGGATCAGGTCGGGGAGGCGCGGGCCGTCCGGCACGAGGGCGCCGGTGTCGTAGCGCGCGGGGGCGGGCCACTCCAGGGCGTAGTCGGAATCGGACGGAACCAGCCACCACCAGTGCGCCTCGTCGGCGTAGACGCACCCCACCCGGGGCAGCCGGGGCATCACCAGTGGTCCGAAGCGGGCCGGTACCGCCACCGCGTCGCAGCCCATCGGGGCCGTCATCCCGTCGGGGACGGGCAGCCGCCGGGGCGGTACGGCCGGGGCGTGCCGTCCGCGCTGGAGGTGGACCAGCGTGTTCAGGCTCATGGTGCGAGCGCCCGTCACTCCCGTCCTCCGTGGCAGCCGTGCCGGTGCGCGGGGACGTACTCGCGTTGATACGTGTGCGGGGCTGCCGTCGACATCGCGGCTGCCGCAGGCCTCGGGGCCGCCGCGGCGTGGTGCCGCTGCTGGGCCTCCTCGTCGTCCGGGCCGCCGTCCGGGCCGCCGGCGGGGTCCGGCTTGGGCCGCTCGCCCCAGCCGAGGTCGTTGTGCGGTTCGTCGGGAGGGCGCGCCTTGTCCGCCTTGCGGGGCAGGTCGGCCCAGACCAGCAGCCCGGGACCGTGTTCGTGGGCGCCCCAGGCGTGGGACACGGCGTCGACGAGGAGCAGGCCCCTGCCGTGCTCGTCCTCCGGCTGCTGCCGGGTGTTCGCCCGGGGCTGGTCGGGGCCGCAGCCCTCGTCCAGCACGGCTATGCGCACCACGTCGTCGCCGTCGTGCAGCTCGCAGACTATCTGGCTGCCGGCCGTGTGCACGATGGCGTTGGTGACGAGCTCGGAGACGACCAGAGCCGCCGTGTCGCAGGTGTCCTCGCTGACCGCCCAGCCGGTCAGCCGGGCCCTCGTCAGGCGTCTGGCCTGCGCGGGAGAGCCCGGATGGGCGGCCAGTTCGAAACGGAACCGACGCCGGGCGGCAGCCCCTGCGGCGTCGGCGGCTCCCGGGGCGGGGCCGAGACCGGAGGGGCTCACAGCGGTGTCTGTTCCTAAGGGCGCAGGCGGAATCACGCTTGCCACTATCGCCCCGCCGTGCACACTTGGCAAGCATCACTCTGAAAAATCCAGAGTGCTGTGTGACGGTCTGGACGGCCGTGGCACACTGCTCGCAACAGCACCCCGCACGGCGCCAGTTGAGACTGTCGAAGAAAAGTCCGAACGAGTGGACGGATCTTCGAGGAGCTCTCGGATTGGCGCCGCCGGGCTGTCAGGAATCCTTTCAGCGGAGTTCGTGGAGGTGGAGCGTGAGTGAACCGCGGTCCGCGCCGACGGTCGGCCAGGTCGTCCTCGGTCGGCGTCTGCTGGATCTGCGGGAAAGCGCGGGCCTCAAGCGTGAGGAGGCCGCCCGCGTCCTTCGCGTAGCCCCCGCCACGATCCGCCGCATGGAGACGGCCGAGGTCGCGCTCAAGATCCCGTACCTCCAACTGCTGCTGAAGGCGTACGGAGTCTCCGACGAGGAGATCGACGCCTTCGTGCAACTGGCCGAGGACGCCAACCGGCCCGGCTGGTGGCAGCGCTTCCACGAGATCCTGCCCAACTGGTTCTCGATGTACGTCAGCCTGGAGGGCGCGGCCACCCTCATCCGCAGCTACGAGCCCCACTTCGTCCCCGGACTGCTGCAGACCGAGGACTACGCGCGTGCCGTGCTGCGCTCGGGTGCCATCGGGCAGACCAGTCCCGAGGACATCGAGGGGCACGTCGCGCTGCGCATGCAACGGCAGGAACTGCTCACCCGTGACGACGCGCCCCGGCTGTGGGTCGTCATGGACGAGACGGCGTTGCGCCGCCCGGTCGGCGGCCCGGAGGTGATGCGTGCCCAGATCGACAGACTTCTCGACGCCACGAAGATGTCCAACGTGACGCTGCAGGTCGCCCCGTTCGCCGGCGGTCCGCACCCCGGCACGTACGGGCCGTTCGTGCTGTTCCGGTTCGGCATGCCCGAACTGCCGGACATGGTCTACAGCGAGTACCTGACCGGCGCCGTCTACCTGGACGCGCGTACCGAGGTGGCGACCCACCTCGAGGTCATGGACCGCATGGCGGCGCAGGCCGCCTCAGCACATCGCACGAAGGTGATCCTCAGGGATCTCCGCAAGGAGCTGTGAATGAACCACCTCACGTCCCTGTCCCTGTCCATGGCACTGGGCTCCTCCCTCCCGCTGCCCCGGCCGCGGGTCCGCACCGAGCGGATCTACAACGGCATGCCCGCGCGGGAGCTGGGCAGCGAGGGCTGGCACAAGCCGTGGAGCGGCGGCAACGGCGGCAACTGCCTGGAGGCGATGAAGCTCGACGACGGCCGGATCGCCGTACGGCAGTCCACCGACCCGGACGGACCGGCGCTCATCTACACCTCTGCCGAGATGACGGCCTTCATCGAGGGAGCGAAGGCGGGAGAGGCGGATTTCCTGCTGTCCTGACGCCTGTCGACCGTTCTACCGTTGCCTCCCGGCGCACAGCCGATGTTGCTTGTTCCCCCCCCCACACCCTGGTTCGGCCCTGAAATTGATCACTAACAGTTGCAGACACTTACGGAGTTCGTCATGACCGGGCAGCAGCCCCCCGTCGAGATCGACACGAGCAAGCCGCACACCGCGCGGATGTACGACTGGTACCTCGGCGGGAAGGACAACTACCCGGTCGACGAGGCCATGGGCCGGCAGATGCTCGCCCTCGACCCGAGGGTGCCGGTGATGGCCCGGGTGAACCGGGCCTTCATGCAGCGCGCCACGCGCTGGCTGGCCGGCCAGGGCATACGCCAGTTCCTCGACATCGGCACCGGCATCCCCACCGAGCCCAACCTCCACCAGGTCGCCCAGGAGATCGCACCCGAAGCGCGCGTCGTCTACTGCGACAACGACCCGATCGTGCTGGCCCACGCCGGGGCGCTGCTGCGCGGCACCGACGAGGGGGTGACCGAGTACATCCAGGCTGACGTGCGCGAGCCGGAATCCATCCTGGAGGGTGCGCGGAAGATCCTCGACTTCGGCCAGCCGGTCGCGCTCTCCCTCATCGCGCTGCTGCACTTCGTCTCCGACGAGGACGGCGCCCACGAGCTGGTCGGACGGCTCCTGGCCGAGCTGCCCTCCGGCAGCCACCTGGTGATCTCCCACGCGACCTCCGACTTCACCCCCGAGGAATCGAAGGCGGCCACCGAGAAGCTCAAGGCCGCGGGCGTCACCCTGGCCCTGCGCTCCCGCGAGGAGTTCACCCGCTTCTTCGACGGCCTCGAACTGGTCGAACCCGGTGTCCAGGTGCCCCACCTGTGGCACCCCGAGCTGGGCGAGCCCGTGCCCGGCCAGGACGACGGGGTGATCCCGGGATACGGGGCGGTGGGGCGCAAGGCGTAGGCCGGGGCCCGCGGGGCCCGTGGGGCGCAGCTCGCGCGGGTCGCGGGTCGTCGGTCGCCGGTTGTCCGGGGTGGTTACCGTCAGCGCGTCATGTCCTCATCGGGCGGTCGTACGGGCCGATGGGAGCCGGGAGACGGGTGGTGCCGTCGGTCAGGTGACGGTCGACGGCCGCCGCCACCGCCCGGCCCTCGGCGATCGCCCACACGATCAGCGACTGCCCACGGGCGGCGTCCCCCGCCGCGAACACGCCCGGCACGTTCGTGGCGAAGCCGGTGTCGCGCGCGATCGTGCCGCGCGGCTCCAGCTCCAGACCGAGCCCGCTGACGAGCCCGTCCGCTCGGTCCGGTCCGGAGAAGCCGAGCGCGAGGAGGACGAGGCCGGCCGGAAGGACGCGTTCGGTGCCCGGTACGGGGCGGCGCTCCGCGTCGACCTCGACCAGGTGCACCGCCCGGACCCGCCCGTCCGCGTCGCCGGTGAGGCGCAGCGTGGACGCCGCGAACAGCCGCGCGTCGGAGTTCTCGGCGGCCGCCGGCGCCGTCCGCAGGGCGCGGGCCTCCTCGTGCGCGGGGGACAGCCGGTAGAGCTTCGGGTACGTCGGCCAGGGCTCGGTGTCCTCGTCGCGAACGGTGCCCGGCCGCTCGTAGATGTCCAGCTGGGTCACGGACGCCGCTCCCTCCCGCACGGCCGTGCCCAGACAGTCGGCGCCCGTGTCGCCGCCCCCGACGATGACGACGTCCCTGCCCGCGGCGGACAGCGGGGACGTCTCCAGGTCCCCCGCACAGACCCGGTTGGCGAGCGGCAGGTACTCCATGGCCTGGTGAACACCGGTCAGTTCCCTTCCCGGCACGGCCAGTTCACGCCACGCGGTCGCCCCGGTGGCGATCACCACGGCGTCGTGACGCGCCCGCAGCTCGGCGGCGTCGACATCGCACCCGACCGTCGTGGACGTACGGAACGTCGTCCCCTCGGCCCGCATCTGCTCGATACGCCGCTCCAGATGACGCTTCTCCATCTTGAACTCGGGGATGCCGTACCGCATCAGCCCCCCGAGCCGGTCGTCCCGCTCGTACACGGCGACCGTGTGACCGGCCCGGGTCAGCTGCTGGGCCGCGGCCAGACCGGCGGGACCCGAGCCGATCACCGCCACCGTCCGGCCGGAGAGCCGGTCCGGCGGGGCCGGTGCGGCGAAGCCCTCCGCCCAGGCGCGGTCGGCGATGGCGCACTCGACGTCCTTGATGGTGACGGCGGGCTGGTTGATGGCCAGCACACAACCCGCCTCGCAGGGCGCCGGGCAGAGCCTGCCGGTGAACTCGGGGAAGTTGTTCGTGGCGTGCAGCCGCTCCGCCGCGGCCCGCCAGTCCTCGCGCGAGACCAGGTCGTTCCACTCGGGGATCAGATTGCCCAGCGGGCACGCCTCGTGACAGAAGGGGACACCGCAGTCCATGCAGCGGTCGGCCTGCTTGCTGACGATGGGCAGCAGCGCGCCGGGGACGTACACCTCGTCCCAGTCGCGGACCCGCTCCTCGACGGGCCGGCGCGGCCGGTCCCGGCGCGGCGTGGTCAGGAAACCCTTGGGATCGGCCATGGCCGTCTTCCTTGCGTACGCGGTGACGGGCCAGGCGTCGTGGGGCGGCGCTCCTCGGCGGTGGGGCGGCACCCCCGGGGTGCGCTCTCCCCGGCGCTCTGCTCCTTGGCCACGATACGACTGCTCCTGCGCGCACGCAGGCCTGCGGACGGCGCTTCTCTCCTCCGTCAGACGAGGGCCAGTACGTAGGACAGCGCGGCACCCGCCGAGGCGACCGTGCGCACGTGGTTCCACAGCGTCCACTCGCGCACATAGGCGGTCCAGTACGCGGAGGCCTCGGCGGTGTCCGGGGCGAGTCCGGCCAGCACGTCGTTGCGCGGCACGTTCGCGGCCACGGTGACCCCGAACCCGCCGAACAGGTACAGCGCGCTGCCGACCAGCAGCCCGACCGCGCCCTCGTCCGGCCACCTCACCGACGTCACCACGGCGATCGTCGCGCACAGCAGTGCCGAGCCGAGGAACACCAGCATGAAGGGCGCCCGCACCGCGGCCACGTTGACCGACTGCATCGCGGCCACGCCCCGCGCGGGCGGCAACGCCGCGAGCCCTCTCATCACGAACGTCGAGAAGGCACAGAAGACTCCCGCCGCCAGACCGGTCCCGAGCACCCCCAGCACCGTCAGTACCGTCAGCACGGAGGATGGTCCCTCGATCACGTCGTCGACTCCTGCCCGTCCGCCGGCCGGGATCCTTTTCCCGCCGCCCACCCGTCACCCGTCACCACCAGTGAAGCCGGACACGGGCCCGGTGCCCATGGCCGAGCGTCGCGGGACCATACGCGGACGTCCAGCACGCCTCCGGCGGAGAACCCGGGGCAGGAGGTGCCGCCGGCGGCGGACGGCGCATCATGGCCGTGTGCGATTCGAAGCGATCACCTGGGACCGGCTCGGCGACCTCCTCGCCGAGCGCCTGACCGCGCTGCGGACGGCCGACGGCAGCCCTTGGCCGCGCGTCGCCCTCGACGGCGCCCCGGCCGGCCGACCCGGAGACCTCGCCGAACGCGTCGCCGCGTCCCTGCGGGTCCGCGGGCGCCCCTCCCTCGTCGTGAGCGCGGACGGTTTCCTGCGTCCCGCCTCGGTCCGGCTGGAGTACGGCCGTCAGGACCCGGAGTCCTACTACGACGGCTGGTACGACACCGGCGCCCTCTGGCGCGAGGTCTTCGGACCCCTCGAACCGGGCGGGAGCGGACGGGTCCTGCCCGACCTGTGGGACCCGGTCACCGACCGCGCCACCCGCAGCCCCCGTGTCCCGCTGCCGCCCGGCGGCGTACTGCTGCTGCACGGCCCGCTCCTCCTGCGGCACTGGTTCCCCTTCGACCTGCGCGTCCACGTCTCGCTCTCCCCGGGTGCCCTGCGCCGCCGCACCCCCGAGTCCGGGCACTGGACCCTGCCCGCCTTCGAGCGCTACGAGCAGGAGACCGACCCGGTCGGCACCGCCGACGTCCTGGTGCGCGCCGACGACCCACGCCACCCGGCCTGGCACGGTTGAGACTTGGCAGCGGCTGAGACGTCGCGGGGTCGGGGCGCCGCGGGGTCGGGGCGCCGCGCGCACACGTGCCGGGGCCGGGCGGGAAGTGCGGGGCCCGGGTGGTGCGGCGGACAATGGAGAGCGCCGGTACTCGCGGTGCGCCCCGTGCCGCGCCGGCCGTCCGGTATCAGGAGGCACCTCATGACCACCGCCGGAGACATCATGCACCGCGGCGCCCAGTGGATCCCCGCCCACGAGACGCTCGACCGCGCGGCCCAGCTGATGCGCGACCTGAACGTCGGCGCGCTGCCCATCAGCGATGAGAACGAGCGGCTCTGCGGCATTCTCACCGACCGCGACATCGTCGTCGGCTGCGTCGCCATGGGCCACGACCCGGCCAGGACCACCGCGGGCGAGATGGCCAAGGGGACACCGCGCTGGATCGAGGCGGACGCCGACGTCAGCGAGGTCCTCCAGGAGATGGAGACGCACCGGATCCGCCGGCTTCCCGTCATCGACGACAAGCGCCTGGTCGGCATGATCAGCGAAGCCGATCTCGCCCGGCACCTGACGGACGACCAGCTCGCCACCTGGGCCGAGAACGTCTACGCCAGGACCGCGACCGGCTGACCCCCGCTCCCCGCCCCGCCCTCGTCCTCCCGTCCCTCTGCCCTTCGCCCCGTCCGCCTGGTTCCCGGTTGTGGAAACGAACGGGCCGGAGCGTCACCCGTGCGGGACAAGTCGGTCAACTGGGATGATCGCGGCATGATGCGAACCGACGGGTACCCGCTCGATCACCGGGAGGCCGAGGCGGCGGAGCGCCTCGACGCCTTCGCCGATCTGTTCGATCCCACCACGTTCCGGTATCTCGAAGCGGTCGGCGTCAGGCCCGGCTGGCGCTGCTGGGAGGTCGGCGCCGACGGCGCCTCCGTGGTGTCCTGGCTCGCCAAGAAGGTCGGACCGACCGGACGGGTGCTGGTCACCGGCACCGACGTCGCCCGGCTCGCCCCGGTCGCCCGCCCGCCGGTGGAGGTGCGCACCCACGACATCGGCACGGAGGAGCCGCCGGCGGGCGGTTTCGACCTGGTGCACGTCCGGCTCCCGCTCATCGACGTGGCGCATCGCGAGCGTGCGGTGCGCTCGATGGTCGGAGCCCTGCGTCCCCGCGGGCGTTTTCTGGTCGAGGACACCGATCCCGCCCTGCAGCCCCTGGTCTGCCCGGACGAGTACGGTCCCGAACAGCGGCTCGCGAACCGGCTCCGGCAGGGCCTGCGCAAGCTCCTCAGCGACCGGGGGACCGACCTCGCCCGTGGCCGCAGGCTCCCGCGCCTGCTGCGGGAGACCGGACTGACCGAGGTGCGGGCCGACGCGTACTTCCCGGTTGCGGCACCGGCCTGTGAGGCGTTGGAGTCCGCCACCATCCGCCTCGTCCGCGACCAACTCGTCACCGCGGGCATCGCCACGGACCAGGACATCGACCGCCACCTCGCCAACGTCGCCTCCGGCACCCTGGACCTGGCGACGGCCCCGATGATCTCGGCCTGGGGACGCAAGGCGTAGGCCCGGGGCCGCCGGGCGCCCGGTCGCGGGGCCGGCCGGGCGGTCGGGGGCGTCACACGGGTGAGGGCGGGCGGCCGCCCACCTGTCGCACCGCCAGCGCACCCGCCCTGCACCCCTCCGCCGCCGCGTGCCGTGGACCGGAGCCCGCCATGAGGGTGGCGAGGAACGCGCCGGTGAAGGCGTCACCGGCGCCCGTGCTGTCCCGGGGCGTCGTGGTCACGGCGGGCATGCGGGCGCACACCCGGCCGGACCGGGCCAGCAGCGCGCCCTCGGCGCCCTGCTTGGTCACGACCAGGGGGAACCGTCGGCTCAACCGGGCCGCCGCGTCCGCCGTCTCGGACGTCCCGGCGAGCAGGCATGCCTCGTCACGGCTCGGCAGCAGGACGTCCACCCCCTCGACCAGGGCCAGGAAGCGGTCCCTGCCCAGCTTCGCGAGGAAACCGGCCGACGCCGGATCCAGGCTCACCGGCACCCCGCGTGCGCGTGCCGCCTTCATGGCCACCGCCACGAACGCCCTGCTCGGTTCGGCGAACAGCAGGTACCCCGACAGATGCAGCCGGGCCACCCCGTCCAGCAACGCGTCCGACCAGTCACCGGGTTCGAGCCGCAGGGAGGCGCCACCGTCGGTCAGGAAGGTCCGCTCGGCCGCCGCGCCTTCGTCGACCAGGCAGACCACCGTCCCGGTCGGTGCCCGCGGATCGACCACCAGCGAGGGGCGCACCCCGCGGGCGATCAGCTCCCGGGTGTGCCACGTCGCGGAGTCCTCACCCACCCGTCCGAGCAGCCGCACCTCCGTGTCACCCCAACACGCTGCCCAACAGGCCACATTGGCCCCCGCGCCACCGGGGACCGTCCGTATCGCCGCCGCCGTGTCCGTACCGGGGGCGAGCGGCCCCCGGTGCCGGGCCACCACGTCGGTGATGACGTCACCGACGACCAGCAGCGCACCGGAACGTCCGCCGGCCCGCCCCGCCGTGCGGTCCGCGGCACCGGTCCCGTCGCCCGGCCAGGGCTCCGTCACGCTCCGGTCCAGGCCGCCGCGACGCGTGCCGCCAGTCGTACGTTGCCCCGGACCGCCGCGAGGTTGGCGGCGAGAGAGGCGCCGTCGGTGTGGCGCACCAAGTGGTCGAGCAGGAACGGAGTGACGGCCTGGCCGGTGACGCCCTCCGCCTCGCACGCGCGCAGCGCCTCGTCCAGTACACGCGCGTGCAGCCCGGGATCCAACTGCTCCTCCTCGGGCACCGGGTTGGCCACGATCAGCGCCGACCCGGGCCCACCGAGCGCGTCCTGCGCCCGCATCACCCCGGCCACCTGCTCCGGGGTGTCCAACCGCCAGTCCACGGGGTGCCCCGAGTCCGACAGGTAGAAGCCGGGGAAGCGGTCCGTGCCGTACCCGGCGACCGCGACCCCCAGGGTCTCCAGCCGCTGCAGCGTCGCCGGGACGTCCAGGATCGACTTCACCCCCGCGCACACCACGGTGATCCGGGTCCGCGCGAGGAGCCCCAGGTCGGCCGACTCGTCCTGGGTCACCGTCCACTCGCGGTGCACCCCGCCGAGCCCACCGGTCGCGAAGACCCGGACGCCCGCCAGCGCCGCGAGCAGGGCGGTGGCCGACACCGTGGTGGCGCCGCTCGTCCCGGAGGCCATCGCGAGCGGCAGGTCACGATGGCCGAGCTTGCGGATGCCGTCCTCCTGGGCGACCCGCTCCAGCTGCTCCTTGTCCAGGCCGACCCGGGGCCGCCCGTCCAGCACCGCGATCGTGGCGGGTACGGCACCCTCCTGCCGCACCGCCGCCTCCAGTTCCGCCGCCACCCGGAGGTTGCGCGGCCGGGGCAGCCCGTGCGCGATGATCGTGGACTCCAGGGCCACCACCGGCCGCCGCGCGGCGATGGCCTCCCGTACCTCTTCGGACACCGTCAGGGTCACGCGCCGTCTCCCGTCTGTCGCTCCCTCCTCATCCCTGGCGGGCCGGGCGCCGGAACAAACCTCTTGCGCCCCGTCATGGACGTCACGGAGCCTGGGGACCATGACGGACAGCACGGCACGTCTCGACCACGTCGTCCTCTGGGTGCGCGACCCGATCGCCGCCACCGGCTTCTACGCGGAGGCGGTCGGTCTGGAACCGGTCAGACTCACCGACTTCGCCGCGGGTGAGGTGCCCTTCCCCTCGGTACGGATCAATGAGGAGACCCTCCTCGACCTCATGCCGCTCACCATGGCGGAACGGATGACGATGCTTCCCGGTGCGGCCGACAGCTCCGGCCACCCCGTCAACCACGTCTGTCTGTCCCTGCCCGCCGACGACTTCGAGGCATTGCGCGGCCGCCTCGAGGAACGCTCCGTACCGGTGACGGACTTCTCGTACGACTCCTTCGGGGCGCGCGGCCCGGCCAGACGCAGCTTCTACTTCCGCGACCCCGACGGCAACGTGCTCGAAGCGCGCCACTACGACTGACGCGGACTGACGCGTCCGTCAGAAGAGCGGCTCGGGCAGCACACCCTCCAGCGCGAGCAGCCGGCGCTTGGTCTCCACCCCGCCCCCGAACCCGCCGATGCCGCCGTCGCTCTCCACCACCCGGTGGCAGGGCACGACCACCGGCAGCGGATTGGCGCCCATCGCCATGCCGACGGCCTGGGCGCCGCCGGGCTGACCGGCCCGCCCGGCCAGATCGCCGTACCCGACGACCGTGCCGTACGGAACACCGGAGGCCAGCTCCCGCAGGACCTCGCGGTTGAAGCCCGAGTTCCCCGAGACCAGCGACCAGTCCAGCGGCAGGTCGAAGTCGTGGAGCTCGCCCGCGAAGTACGCCTCGACCTGGCGTATCGCCTCGGTCAGCAGCGGGGAGCCGGGGTCCTCGACGGGCTCGGTGCCGAGCCGGGACGCCAGCCGCTCCAGCGCGCCGTCGCGCACCTTGTCGGTCGCGTGGAACACGACGTTGACCAGGCCCTCACGGGTCGCGGCCAGCAGCAGCGGGCCGATGCCGGTACCGACGACCGCCCACACGACCCGCTGCTCGTACTGCCCATGGCTGTCCATGAGCCCACCGTACGACCCGCCACTGACAACGCCGGGCGTGAAGACCCGCGAAGACCCGCGAAGGGCACCGTGCGGCGGGCCGTCAGCCGTCCACCGCGTCCCGCACCACGTCGGGCTTGTTGCTGATGATCCCGTCGACCCCGAATCCCGCCACCCGCCGGGCCGCCGCCGCATCGTTCACGGTCCAGGTGAGGACCTCCAGCGGCTTGTCGTGCGGTCCGTGGAAGGCCTGGACCGCCGCGACGTAAGCGCCGGACAGCGACGTGTGCGGGGGGTTGATCTGGTCGGCGAAGTCCGCGTACGCGGGCAGGTCGCTCACCGGGGGCGCACCGATGAAACCGGTCTTCACCCCGGGCTTCAGCTCGTGGACGGTCCGCACGCTGTCCGTGTTGAAGCTCTGCACGACCAGCCGGTCCCTCAGATGCGCGCGGTCGAGCCATCCCTCGTTGCTCAGGACCTTCAGGGTCTCCTGCTCGATGCCGGGATACAGCTCCGGGCTCTTGAGTTCCAGCAGCAGATTCTGGTCGTGCCGCTCCACACGCCGCACGAACTGCTCCAGCGTCGGTACGCGCACGCCCGCGTACGCGGGACCGAACCAGCTGCCCGCGTCGAGACGGGCGATCTCCGCGGCGGTGAAGTCCTTCACCTTCCACGGCGACCGGCCGGGGAAGACCGTCTCGACGTTCGTGGTGCGCGCCAGGCTGTCGTCGTGCAGGACGACGAGCTCACCGTCCTTGGTGCGCTGGACGTCGTTCTCCACCCAGTCGATGCCGAGTGCGGCGGCCTCGTCGACGGCTGCCAGGGTGTTCTCGGGCGCGTATCCGGAGGCGCCCCGGTGGGCGACCACTACGGGCGGTGTGCCACCGTCGGAGGCACGCGCGGGGGAGAGGGGAAGCAGGAGAGCGGTGGTTCCCAGGAGCGCGGTGGTCGAGGCGACAACGGCGCGCATGTGCATGCGGACTCCTCGCGTCGAGCGGTCAGATCATGCCGGATATACGGGACATGCAAGACATGCCAGACGTCCCAAACAACACGGACAGTGCAACTCTGACAGCAGAAGGTCAACGCGGGGCGGGTGCAGGATGACCACGGATTGAACGGTCTTGCCCCAACTCCGCACACTGGAGCCGCACAAGTGAGGCAAGAGCGTGTTTCTTTGCCCGGATGGTCGTTCGACCATTCCGGTGGCCGTCATACTCTCTGCGTCAACCCTGACCGCCGAGCGGTCCTGGGAGGGGGTTCACGACACACGATTCCGGGATGCAAACGGTGGGAAAGGGCAGCCGCGCATGCAGAGCACGGTCGACGGATTCAGCTACGGCATGGTCACACCGGTGGTGGCCTTCCTCATGGCCTGCCTCGGCGGCGCCCTGGGCCTGCGGTGCGCCACCAGGCCCCTCGTCGTGACCCGGTCCTGGCGCCCCGGCTGGCTCGCCCTGGGCGCGGCGGCCATCGCCTCCGGTATATGGACGATGCACTTCATCGCGATGACGGGCTTCACGATCGAGGGCACGCCCATCCACTACGACCGTGTGACGACACTCGCCAGCCTGGGCGTCGCCCTCGTCATGGTGGGCATCGGGATCTTCATCGTCGGCTACCGGGGCGCGACCGGGACGCCGCTGTTCACCGGGGGCACCATCACCGGTCTCGGTATCGCCTCCATGCACTACCTGGGCATGGCCAGCATGAGCCTCGACGGAACGCTGGAGTACGACACGCTCACCGTCGCCGCGTCCGTCGCCATCGCCATGGTCGCCGCCACCGCCGCCCTGTGGGCGGCCGGACAGGTCAGAGGCTTCCTGTGGAGCGTGGGCGCGAGTCTCGTCATGGGCCTCGCGGTCACCGGTATGCACTACACCGGCATGGCCGCCCTGGAGGTCCACGTCCACGGGACGGCCGCCCCCGTCGAGGGAGAGTCGGCGGCCTCCCTGCTCGCGCCCATGATGCTCGGCCCGATCGCCCTCCTCGTCCTGGCCGGCGTCGTGGTGATCTTCGATCCGCTGATGATCATGGGGCGGTCCGGTCCGGCCCCCGCCGAGCACAAGCCCGGCGTCCCCGCCCATCACCGGCACCAGCACTCCTCCTCCCCGAACCGTCTTCGGCCGCGTGCCCGCGGCCCCGTCGAGCACCGCTCCCGCACCCCGCAGAAGCGCTGACCGCAGTCCTGCCCCGGGCCCGGTCGGGACCCGTTGTCAGTGGCGGGTCGTACGGTGGGTGACATGCGGCCCGTTTCCCAGATCGAACGCACGGTGGCGCCCTTCGAGGTCGTCAGCCCCTACCAGCCCAGCGGCGACCAGCCGGCGGCCATCGCCGACCTCGCCCGGCGCATCGAAGCAGGTGAGAAGGACGTCGTCCTCCTGGGCGCGACCGGCACCGGCAAGTCCGCCACCACCGCGTGGATGATCGAGAAGCTCCAGCGCCCCACCCTGGTGATGGCGCCGAACAAGACGCTGGCCGCCCAGCTGGCCAACGAGTTCCGCGAACTGCTGCCGAACAACGCGGTCGAGTACTTCGTCTCGTACTACGACTACTACCAGCCCGAGGCGTACGTCCCCCAGTCGGACACCTACATCGAGAAGGACTCCTCGATCAACGAGGAGGTCGAGCGACTGCGCCACTCCGCGACCAACTCCCTGCTCACCCGCCGTGACGTCGTCGTGGTCGCCTCCGTCTCCTGCATCTACGGCCTCGGCACCCCGCAGGAGTACGTCGACCGCATGGTGCCGCTCCGCGTCGGCGAGGAGTTCGACCGGGACGAGCTGCTGCGCCGCTTCGTGGACATCCAGTACACGCGCAACGACCTGGCCTTCACCCGCGGCACCTTCCGCGTCCGCGGCGACACCATCGAGATCTTCCCGGTCTACGAGGAGCTCGCCGTCCGCATCGAGATGTTCGGCGACGAGATCGAGGCGCTCTCCACGCTCCACCCGGTCACCGGCGAGATCATCAGCGACGACCAGCAGCTGTACGTCTTCCCCGCCTCCCACTACGTCGCCGGCCCCGAGCGCATGGAGCGGGCCGTGGGCGACATCGAGAAGGAGCTCACCGAGCGCCTGGCCGAGCTGGAGAAGCAGGGCAAGCTCCTGGAGGCCCAGCGTTTGCGGATGCGCACCACCTACGACCTCGAGATGCTCCGCCAGATCGGCAGCTGTTCCGGCGTCGAGAACTACTCGATGCATTTCGACGGCCGCCTGCCCGGCTCCCCGCCGAACACCCTGATGGACTACTTCCCGGAGGACTTCCTCCTGGTCATCGACGAGTCGCATGTCACCGTGCCGCAGATCGGCGCCATGTACGAGGGTGACGCCTCGCGTAAGCGCACCCTCGTCGACCACGGCTTCCGGCTCCCCTCCGCCCTGGACAACCGCCCGCTGAAGTGGGAGGAGTTCCAGGAGCGCATCGGCCAGGCCGTGTACCTGTCGGCCACCCCCGGCGCGTACGAGCTCTCCCGCTCGGACGGAGTCGTCGAGCAGATCATCCGCCCCACCGGCCTGGTCGACCCGGAGGTCGTGGTCAAGCCCACCGAGGGCCAGATCGACGACCTGGTGCACGAGATCCGCGCGCGCGTGGAGAAGGACGAACGCGTCCTGGTCACCACGCTCACCAAGAAGATGGCCGAGGACCTCACCGACTACTTCCTCGAACTCGGCATCCAGGTGCGCTATCTCCACAGCGACGTCGACACCCTGCGCCGGGTCGAGCTGCTGCGGGAGCTGCGCAGCGGCGAGTACGACGTCCTCGTCGGCATCAACCTGCTGCGGGAGGGCCTCGACCTGCCCGAGGTGTCCCTGGTGGCGATCCTCGACGCCGACAAGGAGGGCTTCCTGCGCTCCGGCACCTCCCTGATCCAGACCATCGGCCGGGCCGCGCGCAATGTCTCCGGCCAGGTCCACATGTACGCCGACAAGATCACCCCGGCGATGGAGAAGGCCATCGACGAGACCAACCGCCGCCGGGAGAAGCAGGTCGCCTACAACCAGGCCAACGGCATCGACCCCCAGCCGCTCCGCAAGAAGATCAACGACATCGTCGCGCAGATCGCCCGCGAGGACATCGACACCGAGCAGCTGCTCGACTCCGGCTACCGCAAGACCAAGAAGGACGGCGGCGCGGCCAAGGCACCCGTGCCCGCGCTCGGCAAGGCCGCCAAGGGCACGAAGAGCACGAAGGGCAGGGCCAAGGGCGCCGAGCCGGTGCCCACCGACCGCCCCGCGGCCGAACTCGCCGAACAGATCGAGGAGCTGACCTCGCGGATGCGGGCAGCCGCCGCCGACCTCCAGTTCGAGATCGCGGCCCGGCTGCGCGACGAGGTCTCCGAGATGAAGAAGGAACTGCGCCAGATGCGCGAGGCCGGCCTGTCCTGACGGCACCGGGCTCGTGCGGTTCCCCGCCCGTACGGACTGTGTTGCAAGACCGACACAAAGTGCGGACGGGGGTACGTCACCGTCAGTGCCCCTGCGTAGTGTTCTGGGCAACCGCGGTTTCGCGGCAACAGGGGAAGTCCGAGAGGGGAATCAGCGCGTGACCGTCAACATGACCAAGGGTCAGGCCATCAGTCTGCAGAAGAACGACGGCGGCAGCCTGACCGCGGTCCGTATGGGTCTCGGCTGGCAGGCGGCCCCCCGCCGCGGCCTGTTCGGCTCGCGTACCCGGGAGATCGACCTGGACGCCTCCGCCGTCCTGTTCGCCGAGAAGCAGCCGGTCGACGTCGTCTTCTTCCGCCACCTGGTGAGCGACGACGGCTCCGTGCGCCACACCGGCGACAACCTCGTCGGTGGCGTCGGCCAGGGCGGCGACGACGAGGCCATCCTCGTCGACCTGTCCCGTGTCCCGGTCCACATCGACCAGATCGTCTTCACCGTGAACTCCTTCACGGGCCAGACCTTCCAGGAGGTGCAGAACGCGTTCTGCCGGCTCGTCGACGAGACCAACGGCCAGGAACTGGCCCGCTACACGCTGGCCGGCGGCGGCGCCTACACGGCCCAGCTCATGGCGAAGGTGCACCGCTCGGGCACGGGCTGGACGATGACGGCCCTCGGCAACCCGGCCAACGGCCGTACCTTCCAGGACCTGATGCCGTCGATCCTGCCGGTGCTCTGACCGGTACCGCACGCGACCAGCGCACCGCACGCGACACAGGGGGACGAGGGCAATGACGGCTGAGCTGGTGCGGGGACAGAATCACCCGCTCTCCCGGTCCCGTCTCGAGATCCGGGTCTCGGCCGGTACGTCGATCGTGACCGCGGCCGTGCTCGGCGACGAGAACGGCCGGATCCACGGGGTGGAGTGGGTGGCCCACCCGGGCGCGCCCACCCGGCCCGGCCTGGAGGTGTCGCGGCAAGCCGCGGCCGACCACCGGCTCGCGGTGGACCTGGACGCGCTGGCGGACGCGGTCCACCGCGTCAGCGTGCTGCTCGCCCTGCCCGCCGCGGCCGACGGCCCGGGACCCGCCCGCTTCGGCGCCGTCGCCGCCCCCTTCGTCGCGGTCACCGGTCTGGACGGCACCGAAGTGGCCAGCTACACCGTCACCGGCCTGGACGCCGAGTCGGCCGTCGTCGCCCTGGAGCTCTACCGGCGCCAGGGCGCCTGGAAGGTCCGGGCGGTCGGCCAGGGCTACGCCGGAGGCCTGACCGAACTCTTCACCGACCAGGGCCTGCCCCAGGCACGGCAGCTCGCGGGCGACATCGACGAAGCGGTCGCGCAGGGCCTCGCCCGCTCCGTGCAGGCACCCCCGTCCCGTCCGTCCGACGGCGACCGTCACCGGCAGACGGCCGCCCCGGCCCGCCACCCCGACCAGGGCGTCGGCACCGCACCACAGGGCGCCCCCGGTCCCGTGCCGCCCGCGTACGGCGGTCAGTCGGCCGGCCCGCCGGGACAGGGCGGACCGCAGCCGGCGTACCCCGGGGGAGCCGCCGACCCGTCCGCGGCGACCACCGGTGGCCCGATCGACTACAGCCACCCCCGTCGGCGGAACGCCGCTCCGCCGCCCCCGCCGGCCGCGCCCCCGGCCCGGCCGGGACAGCCCGCCCAGCCCGTCGCCGGCGACGCGACCGGCTGGTCCATGGACGAGCGCCTCCACAACCAGGTCTGGGGCATGTTCGAGGACCTGGCCCGCACCACCGCCGCCTACCGCAGCGCCGTCGACTTCGCCGAGTCACGCATGGACAAGGAGCTGGAACAGGCCCTGTCCGACCCGCGCAGCCGGATCGGGAGCCAGGGCGACGCCGCGCGCGAGGCGGCCAGGGCACGGCAGGCCCAGCTCGTCGACCAGGCGAGGGAGGCCTTCGACCGGGACCTCGCCCAGCTCGTCGCCGAGGCCGACGTCGTCGAGCCCGCCCTCCCGCCTGCCTACGCGCGCTGGGACAACCCCGTCTGGCACGCCTACCGGGTGCCGATGGAGATCCCCATGGCGCTGCGCCTGGGCGACCTCCGGCTGCCCGAGGCCGACCGCCTCCGCATCCCGATGCTGCTCCGGCTGCCGCTGGAACGCGGTCTGTGGATCGACAGCGGACGGGCCGACGCGCCGGCCGAGTCGTTCACCGACGCCCACGACATGCGACGCCTCGCCATGGAGACGGCCGTGTCCCACGCGGCCCGGCTGCTCGCCGTCCATCCGGCGGGCGAGTTCACCGTGCACGTCATCGACCCGGCCGGCTCGGCCGGGCAGCCGCTGGCACCGCTGACGCGGACGGGTGTGCTGGCGGCCCCGCCGGCCCAGGGCGCCGCGGGCGTCGCGGAGGTCCTGAGCCGGCTCACCCAGCGGGTCGACCTGGTGCAGATGGCACTGCGCGGCGGAGCGGCCGACTCGCTGCCCCCCGACTTCGACACCTCCCAGCAACTGCTGGTCGTCAACGACTTCCCGCACGGCTTCGACGACCGTGCCGTGAACCAGCTGCGGTACCTCGCCGACGAGGGCCCGTCCGTCGGCGTCCACCTGATGATGGTCGCCGACCGCGAGGAGTCCGCCGGCTACGGCCCGCTGCTCGATCCGCTGTGGCGTGCGCTGCTGCGGCTGACACCGGTCGCCGACAGCCACCTGGCCGACCCCTGGGTCGGGCACGCCTGGACGTACGAGCCCTCGCTGGTGCCGCCCGGCAGCCAGATCCTCCAGCAGGTGCTCACCCGGGTCGCCGAGGCCCGCCGCGCCTGGCGGCCCTGACCGCGCCTCGGTCCGCCCGGGCGGGCGTGTCCCGCCCCTTGGAACGAGTGCCCATCGCACCACGTCTCATCTGGCGCTTTGGTCTTTCTTTTACCCACCTCTTTACCAATCCTTGGTCATGGGGGTAAAGTTTTCCGCACGGAGGGGAGTACTCCCTGTCTGTGCGGCGACCCCGTCAATACGGATCAGGCCTGATCCCGGGGCGTCGGCCCGAGGTGCTGTCCGGCACTGCTTTCGAATGCCGGAACCCGGGTGGAAGAGACCTCCGGCAGCGACGACGCTGACTTTTGCCGTGAGACGTATCTGCCGGAGGCGTAGTGGATGTTTCCCTGACCCTGTGGGTCCTGACCATCGTGGGCCTTGCCGCCCTCATCTCGGTCGACTTCTTCATCGGCCGCAAGCCGCACGACGTATCGATCAAGGAAGCCGGGATCTGGACCATCGTCTGGATCGTCCTGGCCGTGCTCTTCGGGCTCGGCCTGCTGGTCTTCGGCGGCGGCCAGCCCGCCGGTGAGTTCTTCGCCGGCTTCATCACCGAGAAGTCGCTGAGCGTCGACAACCTCTTCGTCTTCGTCCTGATCATGACGAAATTCGCGGTGCCCTCGCAGTACCAGCAAAGGGTGCTCCTCGTCGGTGTGCTCATAGCCCTGGTGCTGCGGGCCGGCTTCATCGCCGCGGGCGCCGCGATCATCGCCAACTTCTCGTGGATCTTCTACATCTTCGGCGCCTTCCTCATCTGGACCGCGTGGAAGCTCATCAAGGAGGCCCGCGCTCCCGAAGAGGAGGAGGAGTTCGAGGAGAACAAGCTCCTCAAGGCCGCCGAGCGCCGGTTCGGCGTGGCCGACCGGTACCACGGCACCAAGCTGTGGATCGAGCAGAACGGCAAGCGGGTCATGACCCCGATGCTGGTCGTGATGCTCGCCATCGGCACCACCGACGTGCTCTTCGCACTCGACTCGATCCCCGCGATCTTCGGCCTGACCCAGGACCCGTACATCGTGTTCACCGCGAACGCGTTCGCCCTGATGGGCCTCAGGCAGCTGTACTTCCTCCTCGGCGGCCTGCTGAGCAAGCTGGTCCACCTGGCCTACGGCCTGTCGATCATCCTCGGCTTCATCGGCGTGAAGCTGGTGCTGCACGCGCTGCACGAGTCCGGGGTGCACGTTCCCGTGATCAGCATCCCGGTGTCGCTGGGCGTGATCTGCTCCGTCCTGATCGTCACCACGATCACCAGCCTGCGGGCCTCCAGGAAGCAGGCCCAGGCCGAGGACTCCGCCGGCAAGAACAGCATCGACGTCTGACCCAGTCCGTAACCGGACAGGAAATTTCCGGGAGCGGGGCGCGGCCCACAGCCGAGCACCGCTCCCGGTGTCTGCCTGTCTCCCGCCGGATCACGACAGAAGACCTCAGCGGAAGGAACCGCGGCCACACTCGCTGCCGCCCGTCACTGACCATTCCTCCAGCAGTAGAGGAGATCATGCGCGACAACGATCACCCCAGAACGACAAGGAACGTGGAAGCGATGGGGCTCGCCGGACACCGGCGAGGCCGGCCGTACCGCCCGAGACCCGCCGGCAGCACGGACGTCGAAGCGGCCGGTGCGGCAAGCGGGCCGTCAGAGCTCGGAGAGACCGGAATGCGACGCTCGTTCACCTCCGAGAGCCTTGCTTCATGAACAGGTGGGTCAAAGGGCTGACGGACCGGTGGACGACCGTGGTGCCGGTGCTCGCCGGAGTGCTCCTGTTGTTCACCTGGGGACGCGAACTGCCCGGAGCGGTCGTCGCCGTGGCGGTCGTCGTGCTGGCGGCAGCGGTGCTGGCCGCCGTGCACCATGCGGAAGTGGTGGCCCACCGGGTCGGTGAACCCTTCGGTTCACTGGTCCTCGCGGTCGCCGTCACGATCATCGAGGTCGCGCTGATCGTCACCTTGATGATCGACGGGGGGCCCGAGACCGCGTCCCTGGCCAGGGACACCGTCTTCGCAGCCGTGATGATCACCTGTAACGGCATCCTCGGCCTGAGTCTTCTGGTCGGCTCACTGCGCCACGGCACGGCCGTCTTCAACCCGGAAGGCGCCAGCGCGGCGCTCGCCACGGTGGCGACGCTGGCGGGGCTCACCCTCGTGCTGCCGACATTCACCACCAGCAAGCCCGGGCCGGAATTCTCCGCGGTGCAACTCACCTTCGCCGCGGTCACCTCACTGATCCTCTACGGCTTGTTCGTCGCCACCCAGACCGTTCGACATCGTGACTACTTCCTGCCCGTACAGAAGCTGGGCAAGCAGGGCATGCCGGTCACGAAGGTCGAGGACGAGGACGAGCACGCCGTCGCGCCCTCCAACCGCACCGCGCTGATCAGCCTCGGCCTGCTCGGCCTGGCCCTGGTCGGGGTGGTCGGCCTTGCCAAAGGAGTCTCGCCCGCCATCGAGTCCGGCGTATCGGCTGCCGGGCTGCCCCACGCCGTCGTCGGTGTGATCATCGCGCTGCTGGTCCTGCTTCCCGAGACCATCGCAGCCGTGCGGGCCGCGCGGCGCAATCGCGTGCAGACCAGCGTCAATCTCGCACTCGGTTCGGCGATGGCCAGTATCGGACTGAGCATCCCCGCGGTCGCGATCGCGTCCTTCTGGCTCTCCGGTCCGCTCGTTCTGGGCCTCGGCAACACCCACATGGTGCTGCTCGCCCTGACCGTGATGGTCGGCGTCCTGACCGTACGCCCCGGCCGGGCCACACCGCTCCAGGGCGGGGTGCACCTGGTGATCCTCGCCGCCTATCTCGAACTGGCGCTCAACCCGTAACACCGATCCAACCCGTGACACCGATCGCAGAACCGCCTCCGGGCGGGTGTGCGCCCGCGGCACCCGCGCGGGCGCACCCCCACCCGGAGGCGGTTCCGTCGGCACCCCGGGGGCCCGCCATGCGCCCGGGGCACCGTGATAGACCGGTCCGAGCAGCGTTCCGGCGACGACCGGCCGTTGCGACCGGCTTCACGCCGGTTCATGAATACTGCATGCCCGTTTCATCGCGAACCTTCCGAACGGACCGGAGGAACTGTGCCCCGCAACCTGGCCGACGCCCCGATCATGATTCTCAACGGCCCCAATCTGAACCTGCTCGGGCAGCGTCAGCCGGAGATCTACGGCTCCGAGACGCTCACCGACGTCGAGGCGCTGTGCGCCGAGGCGGCGGGCAGGCACGGGGGCACGGTGGATCTGCGGCAGTCCAACCACGAGGGCCAGTTGGTGGACTGGATCCACGAGGCGCGGCTGAACCACTGCGGCATCGTGATCAACCCCGGTGCCTACTCGCACACCTCCGTCGCGATCCTCGACGCGCTCAACACCTGTGACGGTCTGCCCGTGGTGGAGGTCCACATCTCCAACATCCACCGGCGCGAGTCCTTCCGGCACCACTCCTACGTCTCGCTGCGGGCCGACGGGGTCATCGCGGGGTGCGGGGTGCAGGGCTATGCGTTCGCCGTGGAGCGCATCGCGGCGCTGGCCGGCCCGGGCAGGGCGCAGGCGTAAGAACTCCGGACGAAATGGGCGCCCGGAGGGCGTTCCTCACCCGCGCCGGCCCCGCAATCCGTACCCGGCCGTCCGCCGCGTCGCCCGGGGCGCTCACCAGCCCCGGGCGCGCCACTCCGGCAGATGCGGACGTTCCGCGCCCAGCGTGGTGTCGTCGCCGTGTCCGGGGTAGACCCAGGTCTCGTCCGGGAGCACGTCGAAGATCTTGGTCTCCACATCGTGGATCAGGCTGGCGAACGCCTTCGGGTCCTTGTGGGTGTTGCCCACCCCGCCCGGGAACAGGCAGTCCCCCGTGAACACATGGGGATGCCCGTGTGGATCGTCGTAGACGAGGGCGATCGAGCCGGGCGTGTGGCCGACGAGATGGCGCGCGGTGAGCTCCACCCGCCCCACCCGGATCGTGTCGCCGTCGTCGATCAGGACGTCCGTCGGCACCGGGATGCCCTCGGCGTCGTCCCGGCCCGCGTGGGTGCGCGCGCCGGTGGCCGCCACGACCTGGGCGAGCGCCTGCCAGTGGTCGCCGTGCCGGTGGGTGGTGACGACGGACGCGATGCCGTCGTCACCGATCGAGCCCAGCAGGGTGTCCGCGTCGTTGGCCGCGTCGATCAGCAACTGCTCGTCGGTGGCCCGGCAACGCAGCAGATAGGCGTTGTTGTCCATGGGCCCGACCGCGACCTTGGTGATCATCAGGTCCTTGAGTTCGTGCACGTCGGCCGGCCCGCCGACCGTCACCTGCCCGCTGTAGGTCATGGCGGCCAGCCTATATCGGAGGAAGGGCGGGCAGCGGGCCGTTCTTCACCGTCAGTCCGGAGCCGTCGCGGCGTCCGGCGAGCCAGCCGAGCAGGTCGGCGGCCGGACCCTCGACCTCGACCTCGACCGGGCCGTCCGGCGCCCCGCCGCCGGTGGTCCAGGTCCGGCCGTCACTCGTGGTCAGCAGCGTCGTGGGCACGTCCTGGTGGCCCTTGAACCGTGCCACCAGGAAACGGATCTCCCGTTCGGTGAACTCCGCCGAAAGATCCTCCAACTCGTAGCCGATGCCGAGGTCCACGTGGTGCAGTTCCACCTCGATCAGGCGCCGGAACGGCACCCGGGCCGCCCGGTCCGTGACCCCGTTGCGCAGTGCCACGGTGCGCGACCAGTCCGCAGGCGCCGCGCCCGTCTTTTGGAAGCGGGCTCCGGTCTCCCGCAGGTCCGCGAGGTGGACGTCGAGGGGGCGCGGGGCGTCCCGCTCGATGTCGGCCTCCCGGACTTCGGCGGAGGGGTACATCGGACGCCCCTCCAGGACGTTCACGAGGGCGTCCGCGTTGCGGGCCAGGTGGGCCAGCACATGTCCACGCGTCCAGCCGGGAAGCCGTGACGACTGGGTCACAGCGGCGTTGTCCAGTGCGCCGACCGCGTCGAGCAGCCGCTCGGTCGCGTCATGTACAGATGCCAGGTCATGAGCGTGATCGGTCATGGGGTCGACCCTAGTCCCGCCACACCTTCGGGTGAAGGTGGCGAGGAAGGGCCGTAAATCGAATGCACGTGCTATAGGGTCGTTTCCGGCGTCGGGCATGCTGGAGAGCCGGGGATTGTTGTCAACCCGTGAATCCGACCGGCGTTGTCAGTGGCTCGCCCTAGTGTGAGAAAGCACGGGGGTCCCGCCCCTGTCACTTCTCTCAAGAAAGGTGCGGACCGGCGTGGCCGACCGTCTCATCGTCCGTGGAGCACGCGAGCACAACCTCAAGAACGTCTCGCTCGACCTCCCCCGTGACTCGCTCATCGTCTTCACGGGCCTGTCGGGGTCGGGCAAGTCCTCGCTGGCCTTCGACACGATCTTCGCCGAGGGCCAGCGGCGCTATGTGGAGTCGCTCTCCTCGTACGCCCGGCAGTTCCTCGGCCAGATGGACAAGCCGGACGTCGACTTCATCGAGGGCCTGTCCCCGGCGGTCTCCATCGACCAGAAGTCGACCTCGCGCAACCCGCGCTCCACGGTCGGCACCATCACCGAGGTCTACGACTACCTGCGGCTGCTCTTCGCGCGCATCGGCAAACCGCACTGCCCCGAGTGCGCCCGGCCCATCTCGCGCCAGTCGCCGCAGGCCATCGTCGACCGGGTGCTGGAGCTGCCGGAGGGCAGCCGCTTCCAGGTGCTCTCCCCGCTGGTGCGCGAGCGCAAGGGCGAGTTCGTCGACCTCTTCGCCGACCTCCAGACCAAGGGCTACTCCCGCGCGCGGGTGGACGGCGAGACCGTCCAGCTCTCCCACCCGCCCACGCTGAAGAAGCAGGAGAAGCACACCATCGAGGTGGTCGTCGACCGCCTCACGGTGAAGGGCAGCGCCAAGCGCCGTCTCACCGACTCCGTCGAGACCGCGCTCGGTCTGTCCGGCGGCATGGTCGTGCTCGACTTCGTCGACCTCCCGGAGGACGACCCCGAGCGCGAGCGCATGTTCTCCGAGCACCTGTACTGCCCGTACGACGACCTGTCCTTCGAGGAGCTGGAGCCCCGCTCCTTCTCCTTCAACTCGCCCTTCGGCGCCTGCCCCGAGTGCACCGGTATCGGCACGCGCATGGAGGTCGACCCGGAGCTGATCGTCCCCGACGAGGAGAAGAGCCTCGACGAGGGCGCCATCCACCCCTGGTCGCACGGCCACACCAAGGACTACTTCGCCCGTCTGATCGGCGCCCTGGCCGAGGCGCTGGGCTTCCGTACGGACATCCCCTTCGCCGGTCTGCCGCAGCGCGCTAAGAAGGCCCTGCTCAACGGCCACAAGACACAGGTCGAGGTCCGCTACCGCAACCGGTACGGGAGGGAGCGCCGGTACACGACGGCCTTCGAGGGCGCCGTCCCCTTCGTCAAGCGCCGGCACAGTGAGGCCGAGAGCGACTCCAGCCGTGAGCGCTTCGAGGGCTACATGCGCGAGGTGGCCTGTCCCTCCTGCGCGGGCACCCGCCTCAAGCCCATCGTTCTCGCCGTCACCGTCATGGAGAAGTCGATCGCCGAGGTCTCGGCCATGTCGATCAGCGAGTGCGCGAACTTCCTCGGCGCCCTCAAGCTCACCGCCCGCGACAAGAAGATCGCCGAGCGCGTGCTGAAGGAGGTCAACGAGCGGCTGCGCTTCCTGGTCGACGTCGGCCTCGACTACCTCTCGCTGAACCGCGCCGCGGGCACGCTCTCCGGTGGCGAGGCCCAGCGCATCCGCCTGGCCACCCAGATCGGCTCCGGCCTGGTCGGTGTGCTGTACGTCCTCGACGAGCCGTCCATCGGCCTGCACCAGCGCGACAACCACCGACTGATCGAGACCCTGGTCAGGCTGCGCGACATGGGCAACACGCTCATCGTCGTCGAGCACGACGAGGACACCATCAAGGTCGCCGACTGGATCGTCGACATCGGTCCGGGCGCCGGTGAGCACGGCGGCAAGGTCGTGCACAGCGGCGCACTGAAGGAGCTGCTGGACAACGCGGAGTCGCAGACCGGCCAGTACCTGTCCGGCAAGAAGGCCATCCCGCTGCCGGACGTCCGCCGCCCGCACGACCCGGCACGCCGGCTCACGGTGCACGGCGCCCGCGAGAACAACCTGCAGGACATCGACGTGTCCTTCCCCCTGGGGGTGTTCACCGCGGTCACCGGAGTCTCCGGCTCCGGCAAGTCCACCCTGGTCAACGACATCCTGTACACCCATCTGGCCCGCGAACTGAACGGCGCCCGCAGCGTCCCCGGCCGGCACACGCGGGTGGACGGCGACGACCTCGTCGACAAGGTCGTGCATGTCGACCAGTCGCCCATCGGGCGCACCCCGCGTTCCAACCCGGCGACGTACACCGGCGTCTTCGACCACGTCCGCAAGCTGTTCGCCGAGACGACCGAGGCCAAGGTCCGCGGCTACCTGCCCGGCCGCTTCTCCTTCAACGTCAAGGGCGGACGCTGCGAGAACTGCGCGGGCGACGGCACGATCAAGATCGAGATGAACTTCCTCCCGGACGTGTACGTCCCGTGCGAGGTCTGCCACGGCGCCCGCTACAACCGGGAGACCCTGGAGGTCCACTACAAGGGCAAGTCCGTCGCCGACGTCCTGAACATGCCGATCGAAGAGGCCATGCACTTCTTCGAGGCCGTCCCGGCGATCTCCCGCCACATGAAGACGCTCCACGACGTCGGACTCGGCTACGTCCGGCTCGGCCAGGCGGCGACCACCCTGTCCGGCGGTGAGGCGCAGCGGGTGAAGCTCGCGAGCGAACTGCAGAAGCGCTCCACCGGCCGCACGGTCTACGTCCTGGACGAGCCGACCACGGGCCTGCACTTCGAGGACATCAGCAAGCTGCTGGCGGTCCTCTCCGGCCTGGTCGACAAGGGCAACACGGTCATCGTCATCGAGCACAACCTCGACGTGATCAAGACCGCCGACTGGGTCGTCGACATGGGCCCCGAGGGCGGCGCCGGCGGCGGCCTGGTCGTCGCGGAGGGCACCCCCGAGCAGGTCGCGGCCGTCTCGACCAGCCACACCGGCAAGTTCCTCCGCGACGTCCTGGGAGCGGAGCGGATCAGCGACGCCGCCTCGGTGCCCGCCCCCCGCAAGACGGCGGCGAAGAGCGCGGCGAAGAAGACGGCCGCCGCCAAGGCCACCACCCGGAAGACCGCGGTGACCGCCCAAACCGGCGCCAAGGGAACGTCCCGGGCGGCCAAGGCCTGACTCCGCGGGACGTTCCCGCGCGGTGCCCCGCGGGAACGTCCCGCGGGGCACCGCGCGAAGACTCGGCCCGACGGCTCGGCCTGACGCTCGGACGGTGTGCTCAGCCCGCCAGTTCGTGGGCGTACGGGGGTTCCGCGCCCGCGCGTGAGCAGGTGATCGCCGCCGCGCGAGCCGCGAAACCGAGCACGTCCCCCCATCCGTCCGCGCCCAGAGCGGACGTCCCCCGCTCACTGAGCGCGTCCCGGGTCGCCAGGCCGTGCAGCAGTGCCGCGTTGACCGTGTCGCCCGCGCCGATCGTGTCCACCACCTCGACCGGCTCACCCGGCACGGAGTACTCGCCGCCGTCCCGGGTGAAGGCGGTCAGCCCGTCACCGCCCCGGGTGACCACGACCGCCGCCGGACCGGCCGCCAGCCACTCTTCGGGAGTACCGCCGAGCCACCGGGCGTCCTCCTCCGACAGCTTCAGCAGCGACACCGACGGCAGCCACCTCCTGAACCGGGCCCGGTAGGCGTCGGCGTCCGGAACCAGCCCCGGCCGGATGTTGGGATCCAGCGTCGTGAACACGCCGCGCGCGTGAGCGGCGCGCATCAGCTCCTCGTACGCGCTCGCCCCCGGCTCCAGCACGAGCGAGCAGGTGCCGAAGGACACCGCGCGGGTACCGGGCGGCAACGCCCGGGGCGCCGTGAACAGCCGGTCCGCGGTCCCCTCCACGTAGAACGAGTAGACCGCCGAGCCGTCCGCGCCGACCGCGGCGACGGCGAGTGTCGTCGGTTCGTCGCCCCGCTGCACCGCCGAGACCGCCACGCCGGTCCCGCGCAGCCGGTCCAGCAGCGCCTCGCCGAAGGCGTCGCGGGACACCCGGGAGCAGAACGCGGCGGGGGAGCCGAGACGGCCCAGCGCCACCGCCGTGTTGAAGGGGCCGCCGCCGAGCGCCGGGGTCAGTGCCGCGAGCGCGCCCGCGCCCCGCGGTACCAGGTCGATCAGTGCCTCACCGGCTACGACGATCACGAGGGGTTCCCTTTCTCGGGCTGCTGGTTCTCGGGCTGCTGGGTCTTCTGCTCGGGCCGCCGTGTCCGTGGCGGCTGCGAGGGCCGTGCGTGCTGCTCCGGCCGGTCCGGGCAGCCGCAGGAGGTGCGGTGCACGAAGGCGCAGGGGAGTCGTACCGTCCGCGCGGGTCGGTCCGGCGCGGCGAGACGGTCCAGGAGCACCTGGACGGCCCGGGCGCCGATCTCCCTGCTGGGCTGGGCGATCGCGGTGAGCCGGGGCGAGAACAGGTCCGCCCAGGCGAAGTCGTCGAAGCAGCACAGCGCGATGTCCTCGGGCACCGAGAGACCGTGGGCGCGCAGGGCGCGCAGCGTGCCGATCGTCATGGCGTTGTTGGCGGTGACCAGTGCGGTCGGGGGAGCACCGAGGGACAGCAGGGCACCGGTGGCCCGTTCGGCGCCGGCCGACTCGGAGTCGCCGTGCACCAGGAGCCGTTCGTCGAACGGCAGCCCCGCGCCCGCGAGACCGCGCCGGTACCCGGTGATCCGCTCGGACGTGGTGCTGAACCCCGGCAGCCCCGCCACCAGGGCGATCCGGCGGTGACCGAGCCCGGCCAGGTGTGTGACCAGGCGGGCCACGGGCTCCGCGCTCTCGGCGCCGACCTGGTCGAAGCGCGGACCGCCGTCCCCCGGGTCCTCGACCACCCGGTCGAGGAACACGGCCGGCACCCGATGACGCCCGAGGTAGGCGAGGAGCTCGCGCGGATGCGCGGAAGGCGCGACGACCATGCCCTCCACCCGGCGCTCGTGCAGCAGCTGGACGACCTTGCGCTCGTGCTCCGGGTCGTCGTGCGGGTCGGCGATGAGCAGGCTGTAGCCGTGCTCCAGGGCAGCCGCCTCGACACCCTGGAGGATCTCGGTGAAGTACGGGTTGCTGATCGCCGAGACCGCGAGCCCGATCGAGCGGGTGCGGGAGGTGACCAGCGAGCGGGCCAGGGTGTTCGGGGTGTAGCCGAGTTCCTCCACGGCGTCCAGGACCGCCTGGCGCGTGTGCGGGAGCACCGGCCGGGTGCCGTTCAGGACGTGCGAGACGGTCGCGACCGAGACACCGGCGCTCCGCGCCACGTCCGTCATGGTCGCCATCGCCCGCCCCTTTCCGTTCCGGGTACCGGCCGCCGTCCGTCCCCGCGGCGCCGTGACGAGGAAGGTATCCCATCCAACGGCGGACGTAAACGTTTGCGCAAGCGTTTACGTCCAGCGGTGGGAGCCCGCCGGCCCGGCGGCTCACTCGCTCCCCGCCCGGAAACCGGAACGACCGCCCCCGGTATGGTCGGCCTCGTACAACCGTCCGACCAGTGGAGTTCCCATGCCCGGCCGACCCGCCGCGAGCCGTCGTACCGTTCTCAGAGGCGTGGCCCTCACTTCAGTCGCCGGGCTCGGCCTCACCGCCTGCGGGGCCCCCGAGGAGAGGCCCGCGCCGCCGACCGAGCCCGTCGAGCTCGGCGCGGAGAGCGAGATCGCTCCGGGGAGCACCAAGCTGTTCCGGGACCACAACATCGTCGTCAGCCGGGGCGCGGACGACTCCTTCACGGCCTACAGCACCGTCTGCACGCACGCGAGTTGCGCCATCGGCAAGCTGGAGGGGACGAAGCTGATCTGCCCCTGCCACGGCAGCGAGTTCGACGCCACCACCGGCAAGGTGCTGCGCGAGCCCGCGGTGGCGCCGCTGACACCGCTCTCCGTGGAAGTGCGGAACGGCACGATCGTCGCCGGCCCGCAGACCTGACCGAGCCGCCCGGCCCCGGCCCCGCCCGGCCTCAGTCCCAGTCCCAGCCGATCCCCACGTACCCCGACCGCAGCCGCGGTTCCACCAGGTGCACCGAACGGTGCAGGCCGCTCACCGCCAGTTCCTGGTGACCGCCGCGCGGGGCCGCCGCGGAGTGCTGGGTGAACCGGTGGCAGCGCGCGGGCAGTGCCCCGGCGTCGAAGCACACCTGGAGCGCGTACTGGCCGCCGGGGGAGTCCGTCCCGTGCACGTACTCGCGTGAGACGCCGGCCGTGCCGTCCTCGACGGCGTAGCGGAAGAGGAACGTGTCACCGGCCCGCAGCCGGGTGTCGAAGAGCAGCTCGGCCGCGAGCACGCCGGTGTCCTGCTGCAGGCGGATCCGGCCGGTGCGGCAGTTCTCCAGGGCGTGCACGGTCATCCGGGCCGGCGCGGAACCGGGATCGCCGTGGTGGACGGCCACGAAGCGGTCGATGCCGTCCCGGTGGGCGCGCACGATGTGGTGCGACTCGCGCTCCGCGAGCTCGCGGCGTGCCCCGATCAGGACCCGCTCGTGGTGCGCCAGAGTGTGCAGTCCGTTGTCCCGCGTGACGCCGAGCTCGGCCAGCAGCCCCGCCAGGACGCCCGATGCCTCCACCAGCGAGCGGTAGGAGCGGCCCGCCGGGCCGCGGTCCGGCGCCTGATCGCCGGAATCCGCGAGCAGGCGGATCAGCGACTCCTCCGGCAACTGCAGAATCTCCTCCAGGGCCCGTACGGCGCGCAGCGATTCGGGGCGCTGCGGGCGGCGGGCGCCCTGCTGCCAGTAACTGAGGCTGGTGACGCCCACCTTCACGCCGTGGCGCGACAGATGGTGCTGCACACGTTGCAGCGGCAGTCCGCGGGCGGCTATCGCGGCCCGCAGGGCGACATGGAAGGGCCCACCACGCAGGACCGAGTCCAGTTCCGCGGTGGTGGTGTCCGTGTGCGGTGTGGCATGCGGCATGCAGGGGCCTTTCTCTGAATGTCCACAACGGCTGGTCAGACCGTTCGCTCGGGGCACCCCGGGTCCGCCCCCGTCGGCGCGGCGGGACGTTCACATCCGTACGCCGTCGTTCAGGGCCCCGAGTTCCCCCGCATTGAAGCGTGTTGACCAATTCCCGACAACACCTGATGCCGGACGGAGGCGCACCCGCACGGTGTGCACGCGCGGAGCACACAGCTCAGGGGCCGTACCGGACCCGAAGGTCGGTACGGCCCCTGAGCTGCGGCTCTGCCGCGACTGAGCGCCCTAGGAGCGGCCGGTTCGTCCGTGGTCGTCCGCACGGCGCGCACGCAGGCGCTTGGCGCGCACGATGGCGGGATCGCGCGGGTCGAAGGGGTTCAGGGAGCCGAAGGGGTCGAGGAACGGGGCCGTCTCGTCCGCGTACCGGCGCGCGCGGGCCGGCAGCCGTCGTTTCCCGACCTGTGTCCGTCGCGTCTGTCGCATTCGCCCAGCCTCCGACTCGTGACCGCGTCCGCTTCCCGTCCTGCGGCCTGTCAACAGGCCGGACCTCCCACCTTCCCGCTTCCCGGCGGCCGTAACCTTCCGGAGCGACGCCCGCCCGGCGGTTCCGCGACCCCGCCGCGGTGTCGGTCTTCGCCAGTAGGGTGTGAGACATGGCCGACCCCTCCAGCTACCGCCCCAAACCGGGTGAGATCCCCGACTCGCCGGGGGTCTACCGGTTCCGCGACGAGCACCGCCGGGTGATCTACGTCGGAAAGGCGAAGAGCCTGCGCCAGCGCCTGGCGAACTACTTCCAGGACCTCGCCGGGCTCCACCCGCGCACCCGCACCATGGTCACCACGGCCGCCTCCGTGGAGTGGACGGTGGTGTCCACGGAGGTCGAGGCGCTCCAGCTGGAGTACTCCTGGATCAAGGAGTACGACCCCCGGTTCAACGTCAAGTACCGCGACGACAAGAGCTACCCGTACCTCGCGGTGACGATGAACGAGGAGTTCCCGCGCGTGCAGGTGATGCGGGGTCACAAGAAGAAGGGCGTCCGGTACTTCGGTCCGTACGGGCACGCGTGGGCGATCCGCGACACCGTGGACCTGCTGCTGCGGGTCTTCCCGGTGCGCACCTGCTCGGCCGGTGTGTTCAAGAACGCCGCCCGCACCGGCCGCCCCTGCCTGCTCGGCTACATCGGCAAGTGCTCGGCGCCCTGCGTGGACCGGGTCTCCGCCGAGGAGCACCGCGAGCTCGCCGAGGAGTTCTGCGACTTCATGGCCGGCCGCACCGGCGCCTATCTGCGCCGCCTGGAGCAGCGGATGACCGAGGCGGCCGAGGACATGGAGTACGAGCGGGCCGCCCGGCTGCGTGACGACATCGGCGCCCTGAAGAAGGCCATGGAGAAGAGCGCCGTCGTACTCGCCGACGCGACCGACGCCGACCTGATCGCGGTCGCCGAGGACGAGCTGGAGGCGGCCGTCCAGATCTTCCACGTCCGCGGCGGACGCGTGCGCGGCCAGCGCGGCTGGGTCACCGACAAGGTGGAGGAGATCACCACCAGCGCCCTCGTGGAGCACGCCCTGCAGCAGCTGTACGGGGAGGAGACCGGCGACGCCGTCCCGAAGGAGGTCCTGGTCCCCGCGCTGCCCGACCCGGTGGAGCCGGTCCAGGAGTGGCTCACCGGGCGGCGCGGGTCGGGCGTCTCCCTGCGGGTCCCGCAGCGCGGGGACAAGCGGGCCCTGATGGAGACCGTGCAGCGCAACGCCCAGCAGGCTCTCGCCCTGCACAAGACCAGGCGCGCCTCCGACCTCACCACGCGCTCGCGCGCGCTGGAGGAGATCGCCGACGCGCTCGACCTGGACGGTGCCCCGCTGCGGATCGAGTGCTACGACATCTCGCACCTCCAGGGCGACGACGTCGTGGCCTCCATGGTCGTCTTCGAGGACGGGCTGGCCCGCAAGAGCGAGTACCGCCGCTTCCAGATCAAGAGCTTCGCCGGACAGGACGACGTCCGCTCCATGCACGAGGTGATCACCCGCCGCTTCCGGCGCTACCTCGCCGACAAGGAGAGGACCGGCGAGTGGACCGGCGGCACCGAGGCGACTGCCGGTGTGACCGCCGGCACCGGGACAGCCACCGGCGTGACCGACGGAGCGGACGGCACCCCCGCCGGCAGCCCCGGTGAACCGCCCGCGAGCACGCTCACCGAGGACGACGGCCGCCCCAGACGCTTCGCCTACCCGCCCCAGCTCGTGGTCGTCGACGGCGGCGCTCCCCAGGTGGCGGCGGCCCGCAGGGCCCTGGACGAGCTCGGCATCGACGACATTGCCGTGTGCGGCCTCGCCAAGCGGCTGGAGGAGGTGTGGCTGCCGGACGACGACGACCCGGTGGTGCTGCCCCGCACCAGTGAGGGCCTCTACCTGCTCCAGCGCGTCCGTGACGAGGCCCACCGCTTCGCCATCGGCTATCAGCGGGTCAAGCGGGCCAAACGCTTCCGGTCCGGTCCGCTGGACGAGGTGCCGGGCCTCGGCGACACCCGCAAGCAGGCGCTGATCAAGCACTTCGGGTCGGTGAAGAAGCTTCGCTCGGCGACGATCGAGCAGATCTGTGAAGTGCCGGGCATAGGTCGCAAGACGGCCGAGGTGATCGCCGTGGCCCTCGCCGGGGCGGCCCCGGCCGCCCCCGCCGTGAACACGGCGACGGGCGAGATCATGGATGACGTGGAAGAACCCGGGAAGACACCGGGTTCCCCCGGGGAGCCCGTGTCCGCGGGCGCCCCGGACGACCGACGGGGGCTGGAGAGATGACCGAGCACGAGACACACCGGAACGCAGGCCGTGAGACATCCCATGGCACACCCCATGACGCCGCACAGGACGCGGGCCGGGGCACACACGACGAGACGCGTCAGGACGACGGAGCACAGGTGAGTACGGGCAAGGAAAAGGCCGGGGGCGCCGAGACGGCGATCCCCGAGCTGGTGATCATCTCCGGCATGTCCGGGGCCGGCCGTTCCACGGCCGCGAAGTGTCTGGAGGACCTGGGCTGGTTCGTCGTCGACAACCTCCCGCCCGCGCTGATCCCCACCATGGTGGAGCTCGGCGCCCGCTCCCAGGGCAATGTGGCCCGGATCGCGGTCGTCGTCGACGTCCGCGGCCGGCGCTTCTTCGACAACCTCCGCGAGTCGCTCGCCGACCTCGACACCCGGGGCGTCACCCGGCGGATCGTGTTCCTGGAGTCCTCCGAGGAAGCCCTGGTGCGCCGCTTCGAGTCGGTGCGCCGCCCGCACCCCCTCCAGGGCGACGGCCGCATCGTCGACGGCATCGCCGCCGAGCGGGAACTGCTGCGCGAACTGCGCGGCGACGCCGACCTGGTGATCGACACCTCCAGCCTCAACGTGCACGAGCTGCGCGCCAAGATGGACGCCCAGTTCGCCGGTGACGAGGAGCCCGAGCTGCGGGCCACCGTGATGTCCTTCGGCTTCAAGTACGGCCTCCCGGTCGACGCCGACCTGGTGGTGGACATGCGGTTCCTGCCCAACCCGCACTGGGTCCCCGAGCTGCGACCCTTCACCGGCCGGCACGAGGAGGTGGCCGCGTACGTCTTCAACCAGCCCGGCGCCAAGGAGTTCCTCGACCGGTACGCCGAGCTGCTGCGGCTGATCGCCGCGGGCTACCGCCGTGAGGGCAAGCGCTATGTGACCATCGCCGTCGGCTGCACCGGTGGCAAGCACCGTTCGGTCGCCATGTCGGAGAAGCTCGCCGCCCGCCTCGCCGCGGAGGGCGTGGAGACGGTGGTCGTCCACCGGGACATGGGCCGGGAATGACCGTGCGTACTCCGCGGCTGAACCGGCTGCGCCGGGCGCAGCCCGAAGGGCGCGTCGGCCGACCGGTCGAGGCCCGTGGGGCCAAGCCGCGACGCCGTGGCGCCCAGCCCAAGGTGGTGGCCCTCGGCGGCGGCATGGGGCTGTCCGCCTCGCTCGCCGCGCTGCGCCGGATCACCGGCGACCTCACCGCCGTCGTCACCGTGGCCGACGACGGCGGCTCCAGCGGGCGGCTGCGCGACGAACTGGGCGTGCTGCCGCCCGGCGATCTGCGCAAGGCGCTGGCCGCGCTGTGCGGCGACGACGACTGGGGCCAGACCTGGGCCCGGGTCATCCAGCACCGCTTCCAGTCCAAGGGCGACCTGCACGAGCACGCGGTCGGCAACCTGCTGATCGTCGCCCTGTGGGAGCAGCTCGGCGACCACGTCCAGGCCCTGGACCTGGTCGGCCGACTGCTCGGCGCGCACGGGCGGGTGCTGCCCATGTCCGCCGTGCCGCTGGAGCTCCAGGCGCTGGTCAAGGGGCACGACCCCGAGCGTCCGGACGCCGTGGAGACCGTCCGGGGCCAGGCGACCGTCGCCCTCACCCCCGGCGAGGTGCAGTCCGTGCACCTCGTGCCGAACGACCCGCCCGCCGTCCCCGAGGCGGTCGCGGCGGTCCTCGACGCCGACTGGGTGGTGCTCGGCCCCGGTTCCTGGTTCTCCTCGGTCATCCCGCACCTCCTGGTGCCCGAACTGCTGGAGGCGCTCGTCGAGACGAAGGCGCGCCGGGTGCTCTCCCTGAACCTCGCCCCGCAGCCCGGAGAAACCGAGGGCTTCTCCCCGCAGCGTCATTTGGAGGTTTTGGGGCGACACGCCCCTAAACTCGCCCTGGACGTGGTGCTGGCCGACGAGGCCGCCGTACCCGACCGCGATGTGCTGACCGAGGCCGCGAAGGGGTTCGGCGGCGCCGCGGTCGAACTGGCGCCGGTGGCCCGGCCCGACGGAAGCCCCAGGCACGACCCGGAGCTGCTGGCCGCCGCGTACGACCGTATTTTTCGGATGCATGGAAGGATCGGCCCATGGCGATGACGGCAGCGGTGAAGGACGAGGTCTCCCGGCTCCCCGTCACCCGGACCTGCTGCAGGAAGGCGGAGGTCTCCGCCATGCTGCGGTTCGCCGGCGGCCTTCACCTGGTGAGCGGGCGCATCGTGATCGAGGCGGAGCTGGACACGGCGATGGCCGCCCGCCGCCTCAAGCGGGACGTCCTGGAGATCTTCGGCCACAGATCCGAACTGATCGTGATGGCACCGGGCGGGCTGCGCCGCGGCTCGCGCTATGTTGTCCGGGTGGTCGCGGGCGGCGACCAGCTGGCCCGCCAGACCGGCCTGGTGGACGGCCGGGGCCGCCCGATCCGCGGCCTGCCTCCGCAGGTGGTCTCGGGGGCCACCTGCGACGCCGAGGCGGCCTGGCGCGGGGCCTTCCTGGCGCACGGCTCCCTCACCGAGCCGGGCCGCTCCTCCTCCCTGGAGGTGACCTGCCCCGGCCCCGAGGCGGCGCTCGCCCTGGTCGGTGCCGCCCGCCGGCTGTCGATCGGCGCCAAGGCCCGCGAGGTGCGCGGCGTGGACCGGGTCGTCGTCCGTGACGGCGACGCGATCGGTGCCCTGCTCACCCGGCTCGGCGCCCACGACTCGGTGCTGGCCTGGGAGGAGCGCCGGATGCGCCGCGAGGTGCGCGCCACGGCGAACCGGCTGGCCAACTTCGACGACGCCAACCTGCGCCGCTCGGCCCGCGCGGCCGTCGCCGCCGGTGCCCGGGTGCAGCGTGCCCTGGAGATCCTCGCCGACGACGTCCCGGAGCACCTCGCCGCGGCCGGCCGGCTGCGCATGGAGCACAAGCAGGCCTCCCTGGAGGAACTGGGCGCGCTCGCCGACCCGCCGCTGACCAAGGACGCCGTCGCCGGGCGGATCCGCCGGCTGCTCGCCATGGCCGACAAGCGCGCCGCCGACCTCGGCATCCCGGGCACGGAGGCCAACATCGGCGAGGAACTCGCCGACAACCTCGTCGGCTGACCCCTGACCCCTGACCTCTGACCCACCCGCCGCCGGCCGGCCGTGCACACGGCCGGCCGGCGGTCGTCAAGGGGGCCCGGAGGTTTCCGGTCGAGCCGGAAGGGGCCGCAGGACCCCGACGGGGGGCCCGCAAGGTGCGTCGGACTGGGCGGTCCATGCCTTACTGACGGGTAAAGGGCGTCGTGCCGGGTATGCGTCGACTCAATGTCACGGCCGGAGCCCCGGAGAGGTAGGGTCGGGGGTGGTCGGGGACATCCCATACAGCTCGCCGGCGACTTGAGCCGGCGCACCAACGAGGAGATCGGTTCGTGACGATCCGCGTAGGCATCAACGGGTTTGGCCGCATCGGTCGGAACTACTTCCGCGCATTGCTCGAGCAGGGCGCAGACATCGAGATCGTGGCGGTCAACGACCTGGGTGACACCGCGACCACTGCCCACCTGCTGAAGTACGACACCATTCTTGGGCGCCTCAAGCAGGAGGTCTCCCACACCGCCGACACGATCACCGTGGACGGCAAGACGATCAAGGTGCTCTCGGAGCGCAACCCCGCGGACATCCCGTGGGGCGAGCTGGGCGTCGACGTCGTCATCGAGTCGACCGGCATCTTCACCAAGAAGGCGGACGCCGAGAAGCACATCGCCGGTGGCGCCAAGAAGGTCATCATCTCGGCTCCGGCCAAGGATGAGGACGTCACCATCGTGATGGGCGTCAACCAGGACAAGTACGACCCGGCGAACCACCACGTCATCTCCAACGCCTCCTGCACCACCAACTGCGTGGCGCCGATGGCGAAGGTGCTCGACGAGAACTTCGGCATCGTCAAGGGCCTGATGACGACGGTGCACGCGTACACGAACGACCAGCGCATCCTGGACTTCCCGCACAAGGACCTGCGCCGCGCCCGTGCCGCCGCCGAGAACATCATCCCGACGACCACCGGTGCCGCGAAGGCCACCGCCCTGGTGCTGCCGCAGCTCAAGGGCAAGCTGGACGGCATCGCGATGCGCGTCCCGGTCCCGACCGGCTCGGTCACCGACCTGGTCGTCGAGCTCAGCCGCGAGGTCACCAAGGAAGAGGTCAACGCCGCCTTCCAGAAGGCCGCGGAGGGCGAGCTCAAGGGCCTCCTCGAGTACACCGAGGACCCGATCGTCTCCTCCGACATCGTCAACGCCCCGGTGTCCTGCACGTTCGACTCGTCCCTGACCATGGTCCAGGACGGCAAGAGCGTGAAGATCATCGGCTGGTACGACAACGAGTGGGGCTACTCCAACCGCCTCGTCGACCTCACGGTCTTCGTCGGCAACCAGCTCTGATCGTGGAGCAGACCGCCTGATATGAGTGCAGGGCTCGGCCGGCGCGCCACAGCGCTGTCCGAGCCCTGACGCACGTATCGGAGCAGTCGACCTCTTCCGATCACGAGCGATCACGAGCGAACACAAGCTCTCTTCAGCTCTTTTCCAGGAGTCCCCTCATGAAGACGATCGACGAACTCCTCTCCGAAGGGGTCGCGGGCAGGCGGGTCTTCGTCCGCGCCGACCTCAACGTGCCGCTGGACGGCACCACCATCACCGACGACGGCCGTATCCGCGCCGTGCTGCCCACCGTCAGGGCCCTCGCCGACGCGGGCGCCCGCGTGGTCGTCGCCTCGCACCTGGGCCGCCCCAAGGGCGCCCCGGACCCCGCCTTCTCGCTCGCCCCGGCCGCCACGCGTCTCGGTGAACTCCTCGGCGCCGACGTGGCGTTCGCGACGGACACGGTCGGCGACTCCGCCACCGCCACCGTCGCGGGCCTCGCCGACGGACAGGTCGCGGTCCTCGAGAACCTGCGCTTCAACGCCGGCGAGACCGCCAAGGACGACGCCGAGCGCGGGGCCTTCGCCGACCGGCTCGCCGCACTCGCCGACCTCTACGTGGGTGACGGCTTCGGTGCGGTGCACCGCAAGCACGCGTCCGTGTACGACCTCCCGGCGCGCCTGCCGCACGCCGCGGGCTTCCTCATCGCCACCGAGGTCGGCGTCCTGAAGAAGCTCACCGACGAGGTCGAGCGGCCCTACGTGGTGGCCCTCGGCGGCGCCAAGGTCTCCGACAAGCTCGCCGTCATCGACGAACTGCTCGGCAAGGCCGACCGCATCCTCATCGGCGGCGGCATGGCGTACACCTTCCTCAAGGCCAAGGGCTACGAGATCGGCACGTCGCTGCTCCAGGAGGACCAGCTGCCCGCCGTCACCGAGTACCTGGAACGCGCCGAGAAGAACGGCGTGGAGCTGGTGCTGCCGGTCGACACGCTGGTCGCCGAGGAGTTCCCGGACCTGAAGACCAAGGCTCCGGCCCATCCCGTCACCGTCGCCGCGAACGCCATCCCGGCCGACCGGCAGGGTCTGGACATCGGTCCCGAGACCCGCACCCTGTACGCCTCGAAGCTCGCCGACGCGGCCACCGTCTTCTGGAACGGCCCCATGGGCGTCTTCGAGCACCCCGACTACGCCGAGGGCACCAAGGCGGTCGCCCAGGCCCTTCTCGACTCCCCGGGCTACACCGTGGTCGGCGGTGGCGACTCCGCCGCGGCCGTACGCATCCTGGGCTTCGACGAAAAGGCATTCGGCCACATCTCGACCGGAGGCGGCGCCTCCCTCGAATACCTCGAGGGCAAGACGCTCCCCGGCCTCGCCGCACTGGAGGACTGACCCTCAATGACCGCTGCTGAAAAAGGCCGCACGCCGCTGATGGCGGGCAACTGGAAGATGAACCTCAACCACCTCGAGGCCATCGCCCACGTCCAGAAGCTCGCCTTCGCCCTGGCCGACACGGACTACGAGGCCGTCGAGGTCGCCGTCCTGCCGCCCTTCACCGACCTGCGCTCCGTCCAGACCCTCGTCGACGGCGACAAGCTGAAGATCAAGTACGGCGCCCAGGACATCTCGGCGCACGACGGCGGCGCCTACACCGGTGAGATCTCCGGCCCGATGCTGTCCAAGCTGAAGTGCACGTACGTGGCGGTCGGGCACTCCGAGCGCAGGCAGTACCACGGCGAGACCGACGAACTGGTGAACGCCAAGGTCAAGGCCGCGTTCAAGCACGGCATCACCCCGATCCTGTGCGTCGGCGAGGAACTGTCCGTCCGCGAGGCCGGCAACCACGTCGCCCACACCCTCGCCCAGGTCGAGGGCGGTCTGAAGGACCTCCCCGCCGAGCAGGCCGAGTCCGTCGTGATCGCCTACGAGCCCGTCTGGGCCATCGGCACCGGCAAGGTCTGCGGCGCCGGGGACGCCCAGGAGGTCTGCGCGGCCATCCGCGGCAAGCTCGCCGAGCTGTACTCGCAGGACGTCGCCGACCAGGTCCGCATCCAGTACGGCGGCTCGGTCAAGTCCGGCAACGTCGCCGAGATCATGGCGCAGGCCGACATCGACGGCGCCCTCGTCGGCGGTGCCTCGCTGGACGCGGACGAGTTCGTCAAGATCGTCCGCTTCCGCGACCAGTGAGCCGGGCAGTGAGTATGCGCTAGCGGCGATCCGTCGTACCCTTGCGGGGTCCGGTCCTGTACCGGGCCCCGCGTCGTCCATCCGAATCCGAGGAAGTTGGTCCAGCCGTGGTTCTGGGGTTCTCGATCGCCCTGATCGTCTTCAGCCTGTTGCTGATGCTGCTGGTGCTGATGCACAAGGGAAAGGGCGGCGGCCTCTCCGACATGTTCGGTGGCGGCATGCAGTCCTCCGTCGGCGGCTCCTCGGTCGCCGAGCGCAACCTCGACCGGATCACCCTCGTGGTGGGTCTGCTCTGGGTCGCGTGCATCATCGTGCTGGGCATCATGATGAAGACGAACAGCTGACCCGGGAGAACAGTCCGTACGCATCGGGTACGCATTCCACACGTAAGGCCCCATGTCCGGTACGCGCAGCACAGCGCGGCCTATCATGGGGCTTGCGTCTGGATGGGGGAGCGGTAACTCCAATGACTGGACGCGCGTTGGGCCTTACGTAGACTGAGGCGCTCGCAGCGAAGCGGAACGCCGACTCGTTTCGCCGCACCATCACGCAGGGAGTTACGACCGTGGCAAGTGGCAACGCGATCCGGGGAAGCCGGGTCGGGGCGGGGCCGATGGGCGAGGCCGAGCGCGGCGAGTCCGCGCCGCGGCTGCGCATCTCCTTCTGGTGCTCCAACGGGCACGAGACCCAGCCGAGCTTCGCGAGCGACGCGCAGGTGCCCGATACCTGGGACTGCCCCCGCTGTGGCTTTCCGGCCGGTCAGGACCGTGAGAACCCCCCGGACCCGCCCCGTACCGAGCCGTACAAGACGCACCTCGCCTATGTGCGCGAGCGGCGCAGCGACGCGGACGGTGAGGCGATCCTCGCCGAGGCACTCGCCAAACTGCGGGGCGAGATCTAGCAGTTGCGGTAGTCGCCGTAGTCGTACCGACGGTCGGCCGCGTCGTTCACGGCCGGCTTCTTCCTCCTGCCCGCGGCCCCGTCGGCCGTCCCGCCTGTCGCCGTGCTGATACCCGGGGGCCGGACGCCCGTATCTGTTGTCAAGCCCCACGACGGGGGCACGACAGGTCACGTCCACGCTGCTCCATTAGGTTGGAACCGGCAGCGGGGCGGATACGCAGCACAGGCAGCAAGGAAGAAGGCTGAGTCCGAGATGAACGCAGACGGCCGTACCAGGCTCGACCAGACCCCCGAGTGGACCGCACTGGCGAAGCACCGGGAGCAGCTCGGGGACGTGCGGTTGCGCGAGGTGTTCGCCGCCGCTCCCGACCGCGGCACCGCGTACACCCTCCGGGTCGGTGACCTGTACATCGACTACTCCAAGCACCTCGTCACCGACGAGACCCTCCGGTTGTTGCGTGAACTGGCCTCGGCCACCGATGTGTTCGGACTGCGCGACGCCATGTTCCGCGGTGAGCGGATCAACACCACCGAGGACCGGGCCGTCCTGCACACCGCGCTCCGGGCGCCGCGGGACGCGGTGATCGAGGTCGACGGGGAGAACGTCGTACCGGGTGTGCACGAGGTCCTCGACAAGATGGCCGACTTCGCGGACCGGGTCCGCTCCGGGGAGTGGACCGGCTACACCGGCAAGCGCATCCGCACCGTGGTCAACGTCGGCATCGGCGGCTCGGACCTCGGTCCCGCGATGGCGTACGAGGCGCTGCGCGCCTACACCGACCGCGACCTCACGGTGCGCTTCGTGTCCAACGTGGACGGCGCCGACCTGCACGAGGCCACCCGCGACCTGGACCCGGCCGAGACGCTGTTCATCATCGCGTCCAAGACCTTCACCACCATCGAGACGGTCACCAACGCCACCTCCGCCCGGACCTGGCTGCTGAACGCGCTGGGCGGTGAAGAGGCCGCCGTGGCCAAGCACTTCGTCGCCCTGTCGACGAACGCGGAGAAGGTCGCCGACTTCGGCATCGACACGGCCAACATGTTCGAGTTCTGGGACTGGGTCGGCGGGCGCTACTCGTACGACTCGGCGATCGGCCTGTCCCTGATGATCGCCATCGGCCCGGACCGCTTCCGGGAGATGCTCGACGGGTTCCGGCTCGTCGACGAGCACTTCCGGACGGCTCCCGCCGAGTCCAACGTGCCGCTCCTGCTGGGCCTGTTGGGCGTCTGGTACGGCAACTTCCTGGGTGCCCAGTCGCACGCGGTGCTGCCGTACTCGCACTACCTGTCGAAGTTCACCGCCTATCTCCAGCAGCTCGACATGGAGTCCAACGGCAAGTACGTCGGCCGGGACGGGCACGAGGTCCGGTGGCAGACCGGCCCCGTCGTCTGGGGCACGCCCGGCACCAACGGGCAGCACGCCTACTACCAGCTGATCCACCAGGGCACGAAGCTGATCCCGGCGGACTTCATCGGCTTCGCCGAGCCGGTCGCCGAGCTGAGCGACGACCTGAAGGCACAGCACGACCTGCTGATGGCCAACTTCTTCGCCCAGACGCAGGCCCTGGCGTTCGGCAAGACCCCGGACGAGGTGCGCGGCGAGGGCGTGCCCGAGGAACTGGTGCCGCACAAGACCTTCAAGGGCGACCACCCCACGACCACCATCCTCGCGCGTGAGCTGACGCCGTCCGTCCTCGGTCAGCTCGTCGCCCTCTACGAGCACAAGGTGTTCGTGCAGGGCGCGATCTGGAACATCGACTCCTTCGACCAGTGGGGCGTCGAGCTGGGCAAGGTGCTCGCCAAGCGCGTCGAGCCCGCGCTCACCGAAGGCGTCGGCGTGCCGGGCCTGGACGCCTCCACCCAGGCCCTGGTCGCCACCTACCGGGAGCTGCGCGGCCGGCGGTGAGCACGGTGCGGGAAGCGGGCGGCAGGGCGCCGTCCGCTTCCCGTAGAATCCCCGGCGATCATGCAGGCGGACGCCCGGGGGGAACACGAAGTGCCACGTATGCGGGGAAGTTGGACAGGCGGCGAGTTCACGGCCTCGTCCTTTCTGAGGCCCTGGAAGGTCGCAAGGGTGGTGTTCCACCCCGCCTGGATCCCGGCTTCGCTCGATTCGTCCATCGAGCGGCTCAAGCGTGTGCGGGTCGTCGCCGGGGTGGTCGCGTCGCTCGGTGTCTACACCTTCGTCCAGGGCGGTTTCGACTTCACGGAGCTGCTGGAGAACACGATGACCGCCTCCGCGGTCCTGCTGATCCTCACCCCGCTCACGGTCGGTGTGATGCTCCTCGTCTGGCGGCGCACCGGTACCGTGCGGCAGTTGCGGGCCCCGCTGCTCAACTCCCTCAAGCTGCTCCTGCTGTTCATCGGCTGCGTGATGGCGATGGTCCTGCTGACGCAGGCGTCGGGCACGTCGGGGGGCGTGCTGCTGTCCCTGGTCACCGCCGGGGTGCTGCTGTGGATGGTCGTCTTCGTGGTCTGGGGAGCGGTGCGGGTCTCCGGCAACTTCTTCGGCACGGCCGCCGTGCACCGTTCGCTGCCTGCCCTGCTCGCCACCGTCACCAGCTGGCTGATGGCCGTCCCCGACCTGGTCACCGGTGACCTGCACGGGCTCAGCCTCACCATGGGCGTCGTCTTCATCCTGGGCGCCCCGGTCACCGTCACGGCCATCGCACTGCTGGAGACGAGCCGGCTCAGGCGGCACTACGGCATCCGGCTCGGCACGCACCCGGCAAGCCTCCCGCCCGCCCCCGGCACCCCGCCGATGCCGCCGGCCGGGCTGCCGCACGTACCGCCGCAGGGGAACCCCTACAGCCACCCGCATCCGCCCGTGACGGGCGGCAACCCGTACGCATCCGGCCCGCGGCATCCGTACGCCCCGCCTCCGCAGCCGCCGTACCCACCGCGGCGTCACCCCTACGGAGGCTGACGGCCGGGGCGCCCCGGCGCCGGTGTCAGGCCACCGCGCTCAGCGTGTCCGCGAGGCGGCGGCGGGCCGCGCGGGCGGCCGGGAGGGCGGCCAGGGCTGCGGCGCCCAGCACCGCGGCGGCGCCGAGCAGCAGCAGGAGCGCGGGGGAGGGCCCCCGGGCGATACCGGCGCCGATGCCGCTCGACCTCCCCTGCTCGTCGATCAGCCAGTGCGCCAGCGGCAGCCCCAGGGCCAGGGCGACGAGCACGGCGGCCAGTGCCGTGCCGGCGGTGGCCGTGACCGTGATCGCGGTGATCTGCCGCGGGGAGAGGCCGATGGCCTTGAGCGCGAGCAGGTCCCGTTCGCCCTCGCGGACCGTGCCGCCGATCGCGGTGAGCAGTTCGACCAGCCCGATCAGGGCGAGCACGGCGATCAGACCGAGGACGACCGCGCGCAACGGGGACAGGCCGTCGGCCGGGTTGGTCACGGTGTGCACGTCGAGCAGGCCGCCCCCGGCCCCGGTCAGCCGGTCGGCGACGGCCCGCGGGTCCGCGCCGGGGTCCAGCCGGAGCTGGTAGAGGGTCGGCCGCAGGTCGGGGTCGTTGCCGCGGAGGGTGTCGAGCGAGGTGGAGATGGTCCGGCCGGCGTTCTCCGGTTCGATGCTGCGGCCGACGATGTGCAGGATCTGCGGCCGGTCGCCGACGGTCATGCGCACCCAGTCGCCGACCTGGACGTGCAGCAGGTCGAGCAGTCCCTGCCCGGCCACCGCTTCGTCGGGCCCGTGCGCCGCGCGGCCCTCGGCCAGGGCGAACGGGTACGGCTCCCGGTGGGTGCCGTAGCCGCGCAGGGCGATCGTGGCGGTCTGGCCGGGCACCAGGGCGGCCACCTCGACGCCCGGGTGGGCGGCGGCGACCTGCGGATCGCGCTCCAGCAGGGCGCGGGCCTGACCGTCACTGAGCGAGGCGTCCGCACGGACGCTGAGCGCGGTGGGCAGTCCCATCCGCTCCGGGCTGCTCTGGAAGCGGTCGATGGTGGTCCACGCGCTCAGCGCCACCACGATCAGCAGCAGCGGCAGGGTCAGCCTGGCCACCGTGCCCAGCGCACGCGGGCGGCGGGTGAACGCCTTGTGCCAGCCGAGGACCAGTGCGGGCGGCACCCGCGCCCCGAGCGCCCGCCGCGCCACGCCCGTCAGCCCGCCCGCCGACACCACGCGGTAGTCGCGGACGGGGGTCGCCGGGCCCCCGCACAGCAGGGTGACCTGATG
>NZ_JAESIF010000200.1:0-2088 GCF_016757295.1 Streptomyces sp. M2CJ-2
GGAGCTGTGCGGTCCGACGGTGGCGATGGGGGCGCCGTTGTCGCAGGTGGCTCCGCGGAAGACCTCGACGGTCCTCTTGCTGTCGTTGCGGATGTTCAGGCTGCGGGAGCCCAGGCCGCTCACGACGGTGATGCAGCCGCCCGGGGCGGCCGAGTAGGAACGCTCGTTGATGTGGATCCGGCCTTCGAAGCCCCGGCCTTCGAAGTCCCGGTCTTCGTGGTCCTTGCCTTCGTAGTCCCGGTCTTCGTTGTCCTTGCCTTCGTTGTCCTTGCCTTCGTTGCCCTTGCCGGAGTCGCCGCCCAGGGGGGCCGCGGCGGGGGCGGCCGCCCGCTGGACCGCGGGGGCGGCCTGGGCCGGCTCGTAGGCGGATGCCGAGGCGTAGGTGATACCGGTGGCGGCCAGGGCCGCGGCGGCCGCGACGGCCGCGGTGACGACGTTGGAACGGGTGATCATCACGTGCTTCTCCTGATCTCGGGGGATCGGCCGGCCGGCCGACTTGTGATGAACGTACTGACCGATCCTCATATCTGTCATATCGGGACATGGGGGAAAGCGGCAGATTGACTCCGATCAGGTCACAGGGGGTGCTCGTATGCCGTGCCATGGCGCGCTGACGTGTAATCAGATGTCCTTTTCTGTAATGGACTTGATGCCCTGATACGCCGTCCGGGGGACTTTTCCGATACCTGCTCACCCCCAGTCGCGGCGTGTCGTTCGTTGACACATCAGGTCAAACCGGCATTCCCGTCGTGCTGCCGGGTGACGGACGGGGCGCTCGAGCGCGTGAGCGGGCCCGTGACGTGCCGTGTTGCCGTCCGCAGGGTGACGTTCCTCCAGAACGTCTCGATGAAGGCGAAGACCTGACGTTGGCCTCAGGTGGGCATCACTGTGCACCTGCGGCCGGCCGGCGGGTCCGTGCGAGCGTCCTGGAGGCGTGTCCGCCGCCCGCAGCGGGCTCTGTTCATGGTGATGTGGGCGGCTCGTCCGGCGGACCGGAACCTGGGTCATCGGTCCGGAGGCCGGGTGTCACCGACCTCGCCTCCTGGACGAGATGGCCCGGCCGTACCGGGGCGGTCCCGCTCAGGGCCACGGCGGCCATGACGACGATGATGCCCTGGATGACCAACGAGCAGACGCCCAGGGGTTCCAGCCAGTTGCCGTAGTCGGCCTCGTCGGTGGGGATGGGCGTGGCACGGGTGACGATGTAGCCGATGGTGGTCAGCAACGCGGTGAGTCCTCCCACGACCCAGCCCAGCCGCGGTCCGCGGGTCAAAAGGAGAAGGGCGCCCGTAGTGGCGCCGACCGCGACGGCGATGAAACCGTCGATGAGGAAGGGCACGTCCGCGTCGGTGACCTCATAGGCGTGGATCCCGGCATCGGCCGGGAGAAGAGCTCCGGCCACAACGCGCGCCCCGCCGTGCTCCGCGCGGCCTTGCGGGGTGGAGGCAGGACTGTCCAGCATGATCCATCCCGTGCTCGATTTCTGGCCAACAGGTTCCACGCGCCACCGCGCGAGTAGGCCAGGGACATGATGCCTGTCGCAGCGGGCCAATCGCGGGCACACGGGGTGGCGTGTCCGGTGCCAGACCCCTTCGTGCTTTTCTGCTCACCCATCCGCCCCCTTCACCGGCATCTGCACCGGTCCGAGCGGACGGCGTGGACATCCCGCCAGCCACGTCGTCGACGGCGGGCGGCATGCTGTCGTAGACCTCGGTGGGCGGCCGCAGAAGCCGCCCACCGACCTCATCACCGAAGCCCTCAGCCCCAGACCCGCCGCCCCACGCCCGAGCCGACCCTGATCGCCCGGCAGTGCTGCCGACTGCTCGTGAGACAGGGCGATTACGGCCCGTCGCGGCAGCCCCGGAGAGGCGGCGGTGCCCGGTGCGGGAGGCCCGGCAGCGGGCACGCACATGATTCCTCCTGGTCGTGTACACAACCAGAAACCGCCGGCGGCGACCGTCACGGTGCGCGGTGAGCATCCCCCCCGGCGCGCCCGGCGCGCCCTTCCAGCGTGCCGCCCGGGCGGATCGGCACGCCGCCCGGCCGCTCACCTGACGTAGGCGAGCCGGCTCACCCACTGGGACAGCG
>NZ_JAESIF010000201.1:0-1982 GCF_016757295.1 Streptomyces sp. M2CJ-2
AGGCCCGGGCCACGCGGACAGCGATTTCGCCACGGTTGGCGATGAGCACCTTGCGCACGATTGAGGCTCCCTCCTTGAAACAAGCCGAGTTTAGGGACTGCCGACACGGCACTACGACCCGTCCCCATGGGTGAGCTTGCCCACACGGAGCGTGATCCGAGGCTCGCTCGACCCGCGAAATCCCATGTCGCACCTTGGTACGCAAGACTCCTCCGGGAAACCCTAGCCTTCTCATGTGGTCAAGGTCTCTGTGAGAGCGTGCTGCGGCCCACTACGTTTTTTTGTCGAGTCCCTACGAATGGCCCAATGGTTCTCTGCCCCTCGCGGGACCCTTGTCCCCGGCTTTACCTGCCAGTAACGTTCGCGCTGTCTCGAACGTACTCGGGGTAACCACAGTCGTGCTCGAAAGTGGGTGGGGGCCGGTGGTCCGCAGACCGGTGGCGTGGATCGTGGCACTCGTGCTCTTCGTCGAGGCGCTCGGCATCGGGGCGGTGAACTGGTTCCTCGGAGTCGTCGTCGACCGGCAGCACATGTCCCTGGCCGGCCTCGACCCGCACCTGATGTCGGTGTCCTCGAAGACCGGCGGCGTCGTCTTCGGGCTCTACTTCGCGCTGTGCGGCCTCGTCGCGCTGCTGGTCGCCCTGCGCGACCGCGCGCCCGCCGGGCCGGGCAGGGTACTGCTGATCAGCGCCGCCGTGGTGCACGCGCTGCTCGGCGCATTCGGGTGGAGCCTGGTCGGCCCGCCCGCCTTCCTGTACACGGTGGTGGTGCTGGGCCTCGTCGTCCTGCTGCTGATGACGCACGACCGCCCGGGCGCGCCCGCCGGCACCGCCGGCCCCGCGCCCGGCGGTGCCGGCGGGGCCCCGGTCACGCCTCCGGCGGCGCCCACAGCTCCGTGATGCCGACGCCCAGCTCGGCCAGCAGGCGCCGCACCAGCGGCAGACTGATCCCGATGACGTTCCCGTGGTCGCCGTCGATGCCGTCGATGAACGGGGCCGAGCGGCCGTCCAGGGTGAACGCCCCCGCCACCCGGAGCGGCTCGCCGGACGCGACGTAGGCGGCGATCTCCTCGTCCGTGGGTTCGCCGAAACGGACCACGGTGGACGCGGTGGCGGAGGCGTACCGCCTGCCCTCGGCGAGGGTGTCGTAGACGCAGTGACCGGTCTGGAGGATGCCCGCACGGCCCCGCATCGCCTTCCAGCGAGCGGTGGCCTCCTCGGCGTCCCTCGGCTTGCCGAGGGCCCGGCCGTCCAGTTCGAGCACCGAGTCGCAGCCGATCACCAGCGCGCCCTTGACCTCGGGCTTCGCGGCGACGACGGAGGCCTTCGCCTCGGCGAGGGCGAGTGCCAGTTCGGCCGGGGTGGGTGCGGTGACGGCGTCCTCGTCGACACCGCTGACGACCACCTCGGGGTCGAGTCCGGCTTGGCGGAGCAGCCCGAGCCGGGCGGGGGACTGGGAGGCGAGCACGAGCCGGCGGCGGGGCTGATCTGTCATGCGGTCAGCGTATCGGCGTGGGCCGGATGCCTCACCTCACCCCGATCACGAGCATCGCGAGCACCATGGCCAATGCCATGAGAACGCCCAGCCGCCGCAACATGTCCTGCGTGTCACGCAGTTCCTTGGGCGGCTCGTTCTCGGGGTCGGACCACAGCATGTCCTCCATGCTCCGGCGGTGACGCCCGGGGTGCCTGAGTACGCGTACTCAACTTCCCCGGGCGTCACCGCCGACCGGCGCGTCGGACAGTCCTACCCGCCCGGCCAGTACGTCCGTGACCAGGCCGTCGGTCCCGGCTGGGGCAGGTGCCGGGCGGCGATGCGGGACGGGTCGGACCAGGAGTCGCGGGGGGCGTCCGCGCCGGACGGCGTGGCGGACGCCGCCGCGACGCGGATGCGGACCACCGCCAGGGCGGCGGCGAGCTCCTCCGGGGTGGGATGGCCCCGTACGACCTTGATCACAGCGGCTCCTGGGGGGCTAGAAGGGG
>NZ_JAESIF010000202.1:0-1946 GCF_016757295.1 Streptomyces sp. M2CJ-2
CAGCTGCGCGGCGCCATCATCTGGCTGCGCAGCCTTGCCCCCGCCACATGATCACGATCCCGAACAGGCCCTAGGCCGAGGTGAGATCGGGGTGGGGCGGATCGGTGGTGAAGGTGCGGTGGTCGCGGATGAGGGCCCATAGGACGTCGAGACGGCGGCGGGCCAAGGCGAGGATCGCCTGTTTGTGGCTCTTGCCTTCGTTTCTCTTCCGGTCGTAGAAGGTCTTCGAGGTGGGGCAGAAGCGGGCGGCGATCTGGGCGGAGAGGTAGAAGACCCGCAGGAGCCGGCGATGGTAGCGGTGTGGCCGGCGCATGTTGCCGCTGATGCGACCGGAGTCCCGTGGGACCGGTGCGAGTCCGGCGACACCGGCGAGCCGGCCCGCGCTGCCGAAGGCGTCCATGTCCCCGCCGGTGCAGGCGATGAACTCCGCCCCCAACAACGGGCCCATGCCGGGCATACTGAGGACCACTTCCGCATGGCGGTGCTCTCGGAAACGGACCGCGATCTGCGCGTCGATGTCAGCGATCTCATCGTCCAGAGCCAACACCGCCCTGGCCAGGGTGTTGACCACGGCCGCGGCAGTGCTCTCCCCGGCCACGGCGGTGTGCTGGGCCTGCCCCGCGGCGACGGCTGCATCGGCCATGGCCTGGGCGCCACGGACCTTGCGGTTCTTCAGCCAGGTCGCGAGCCGGCTCGGGCCGACCCGGCGCAGGCCGGCTGGGGTCTGGTAGCCGGTCAGCAGGACAAGTGCCGCCTTGGAGGCGGCATAGTCGAAGGCCCGCTCGAGAGCGGGGAAGTACTCCAGGAGCTGTGCTCGCATCCGGTTGATGGCGCGGGTGCGGTCGGCGGCGAGGTCGTAGCGTCGGGCGGTGAGGATCTTCAGGGCCACCGCGATCTCGTCCCAGTCCTGCAAGGGCTGCAGGTCCCGGCGCATCCGTGCCTGGTCGGCGATGACGTAGGCGTCCTTCGCGTCTGTCTTGCCGTCCCCGCGGTAGCCGCGGGAGGCGTGGTGGACGGTTCGGCCAGGAATGTAGAGGAGCCGCTGGCCATGGCTGGTCAGGAGGACTATCAGCAGAGCCCCCCCGCCGGCGTTCAGGTCGACAGCCCAGGTCACCGGGCTGTCCTCGGCCAGTGCGAGGACGTCGCCTATCAGCTCCAGCAGCTCAGCCTCGTTGTTGGGCACGCGGCGCGAGAGCACCTTCGTCCCGTCCGTGTCGATCACCGTGCAGTGGTGCGCGGCCTTGCCCGCGTCCGTCCCCGCCCAGAGCTCGGGCACCCGAGCCTCCCTCGTCGATCGGTTGACTGGTCCCTGCAGACGACCACGCCGACGTGTCCTTACGAAGCGATCTCTGTTCGCTCATCCCAATGAGTGGCCGTGTCGTCGTGGGGCACTGGGCGGCCAATCAGTCAAAGCCACACGTACGGCATGAGCACTTTCAGCCACACCCAGGCCCCTGGGTCTCCCGATCGTACGAAGGGCCGGAATCAACCCGCCAACAAGGTAAGGAGCGCTTCAGTCGGCGGGACTCGCCAGGCGTGCTGCTCCATGGGCGCGGCCGCCTCAGGCTTGCGGCTACCGGCTCATTCCGGGCTGTCACCACTCCCCAGCATGCCCAGGGCTTTGTCGAGCCGGACCTGCCTGGCCTCCGGCGTGAGCGCCTGAAGCAGCGGCAGGATCAGCAGGTAGCGTCCGGTCTTGTCGAGCGCCTCGAACGCCTTCTTGGCCTCAGGGTTCGCATCGAGCACCGCCGCAAGGTCGGACGGTACCGTCGCCGTCTTCTGCGACTCGTAGGCCGCCGCCCATCGTCCGTCCTCCTGCGCCCTGCGCACCTCGGCCAACCCGGGTTCGCGCATCCGCCCCGTGGCCGTCAGCCTCGACTGCTCAGCGGAATTCGCTGATCTGACGCCCCGATAGAGGAAAGGCGCCCGTGACCTGCAAGGATCTG
>NZ_JAESIF010000203.1:0-1935 GCF_016757295.1 Streptomyces sp. M2CJ-2
GCTGGAGGTGTGCCACGAACGCTGAGAGTGAGGTTGATGTAGGCAGGGACCCTGCTTGATGTGGTGCTGTGCGGAAGATGAAGGTCTTGTGGCCCTTCGGCGTCGCCCTGCGGTGGGAGGCGTCAAACCGCCCCGAGCTGCGTTGGTTGAAGACCGTCGTGGTGAGCGTCCGGGGAAAAGGCGCCGGTCAGGCGTCAGGTGGGGACCGGGAAGGCGAACGCGAGTGAACCGCTGATGACGTGTCGTAAGTAGTAGGTGACATCGAAACCGGGGTGACTTCAGGATCCCGGGACAAGCCTGGCGGGTGACCGCTTATTGGCCAGGCGGTGTCCGGCATGAAGGCGGCGCGAGCCCGGTCTGCGGCTTCCGTACGGAACGTGGGAAGGCGTGTCGCGATACTGCCCCGGCTCAGCGGCCGGGGCGCCAGGGAGAACCCGGTGCGGAAGTGCTCCGGCCGGGTGCTGAGTACCGTCGCGCGGCGCGCCGGCGGACCGGCTCGTAGTAGCGGGGAAGCCCCGGTAATCGGGGTGGAGCGAAGGGGCCGGGTCGTTCGTGACTGGTTTGTTCGGTCAACCGGAAGCTCTCCGGGAGGAGCGGGATGGACGAGTTGAAAGCGTCGGCCAAGCCGTTCGACATCTCCAAGCAGGAGGTGTGGGACGCCTGGGTGAAGGTGAGAGGGAACAAGGGCTCGTCCGGGGTGGACGGAGTGTCGATCGAGGCGTTCGAGAAGGGCCTGAAGAACAACTTGTACAAGGTCTGGAACAGGATGTCCTCGGGCACATACTTCCCGCCGGACGTCAAAGCGGTGCCGATCCCCAAGAGCGGGGGTGGCACCAGGGTGTTGGCGGTGCCCACCGTCGCTGACAGGGTCGCGCAGACGGTGGTGGCCGGACATCTGTCGGAGCGGGTGGAGCAGGTCTTCCACCCGGACTCCTACGGGTATCGGCCGGGCAAGTCGGCACTGGACGCCGTCGCGTCCTGCCGGGAGCGGTGCTGGCGGTTCGACTGGGTGGTCGAGTTCGACATCCGGAAGTTCTTCGACACCGTCCCGTGGGACAAGGTGGTGGCCGCGGTCGAAGCGCACACCGACGCCCGTTGGGTGGTGCTGTACGTCAAGCGGTGGCTGGCCGCGGGGCTGCGCCTGCCCGACGGGTCCACGACGGAAAGGGTGGAGGGCACGCCGCAGGGTTCTGCGGTGTCGCCCGTCTTGGCGAACCTGTTTCTGCATTACGCGTTCGACGCGTGGATGGTCCGGGAGTACCCGGGCTGCCCGTTCGAGCGTTACGCCGACGATGCGGTGGTGCACTGCCGCACCCTGGCGGAAGCGGAACGGGTCCTGGCCGCGCTGCGGTCCAGGATGGCCGAGGTCGGTCTGGAACTGCATCCGGACAAGACCCGGATCGTGTACTGCAAGGACGACAACCGTCGGGGCCGGTCTCCGGTCACCGAGTTCACGTTCCTGGGGTTCACGTTCCGGCCACGAGGAGCCAAGGACAGACACGGGGTGATGTTCACCGCGTTCCTGCCCGCCATCAGTCACCAAGCCCTGAAGAGGCTGAGCAGGACGGTGCGGTCCTGGAGACTGCACCGGCGCACCGCGCAGGAGTCATCTGACCTGGCACGGATGGTCAATCCGGTGGTCAGGGGATGGATGAACTACTACGGGCGCTTCTACCGCTCAGCGCTGTATCCGCTGCTCGACCGCATCAACACCTACTTGCTGCGGTGGATCCAGAAGAAGTACCGGGTCGGGACGAAACAGGCCCTGCGACGGTTGGCCCGTGGCCACACGTTGCGCCCGAAGTACTTCGCTCACTGGACCTGGACGGCCCCGGCGGGGGCGAGGCCCAGAACGACAAGAGCCGTATGACGGGAGACTGTCACGTACGGTTCCGTGGGAGCCCGGGGGTGAGATTCCCCCGGGCGACCCGACTA
>NZ_JAESIF010000204.1:0-1879 GCF_016757295.1 Streptomyces sp. M2CJ-2
CAGGGCCCGCTGCTGCCGCACCTGAAGCGGGGCGATCCACGCCTCCGGCAGCAGGTCGGCCCGCAGCAGCTGGGCCAGGGTCGCGGCGTCGACCTTGTCGTTCTTCAGCCGGGCGGAGGCGATCGCCTTGCAGCGCAGCGGATGCACCAGGTGCGGCTCGAAGCCGTAGTCCTCCAGCAGCTCGACCAGCCGGCCCCAGCCGTAGGCGGCCTCGAAGGCGACCGGCGCCCCGATCGGCAGATCACCGACAGCACCGGTTCCACCCCGTTGGGCACGTTCCGGTTGACCTGCACCGCGCCGTCGTGATCCACCACGGCGATCTGTGACCGCTTGCGGTGCACGTCGATACCGACGTGGACAGACATCGAGGGCCTCCTTCCCGAGCCCGTTCCATATCCGGACGGTAGGCACCGCCGGGCTGAGCAGGGAAGGGGGCCCGGCCCTCATAGGGTCCTACCTTGTTCGTGGGTCGGACGGGCCAGTCGTAAGGTCCAGAGGCCCAGAGACACCGGGTATGGCTTTCATAGGGTTGCCCCCGATGGTTCGCCTGACCTGGCCACCTGGTGTCTCACGACGACCTCGGCCACTGATTAGGAGCTGCGGGCCCCCGCGGGTGCATCGCTGAGTAGGACCACGTCGGCGCGGTCGTTGTCGGCACGCACGTGTACATCGAACGACCGGAGGAAACCGTGGCCCGAATCTGGGCGGGGACGGACATCGGCAAGACCCACCACCACGCCGTGGTGCTGGACAGCGAAGGCAATCGACTGCTGTCCCGGCGGGTGCTGAACGACGAGCCGGAACTGTTGGAACTGCTCGCCGACGTCCTGGCCCTGGACGAGGACGTCGTCTGGGCGGTCGACGTCGCCGACGGCATGGCCGCCCTGTGGGTCAATACCCTGCTCAACCACGGCCAGCAGCTCGTCTACATACCCGGCCTCGCGGTCAACCGAGCCTCCGCCGGCTACCGGGGCACCGGCAAGACCGACGCCAAGGACGCCACCGTCATCGCCGACCAGGCCCGGATGCGCCGCGACCTGACCATCCTGCGACCAGAGGACGAGCAGGTCGTCGAGCTGCGCGTCCTCACCAACCGGCGGGCCGACCTCGTTGCCGACCGCACCCGGAAGATCAACCGTCTGCGCGGCCAACTCTCCAGCATCTTCCCCGCGTTGGAACGAGAGCTGGAGCTGGGCAACCTCGGCCCACTGACCCTGCTGAGCGGCTACCAGACCCCGGCCGCCCTGCGCCGACTCGGCCGCAAGCGTCTGGAGACCTGGCTGCGAGGCCGCAAGGTCCGCGGCGCCGAAGCCCTGGCCGTGGCCGCCCTGGACGCGGCCGAGCGTCAGCACACCGCCCTGCCCGGGGAGAAGGTCACCGCCCAGGTGGTCCGCACCCTGGCCAAGGAGGTCCGGGACCTGGCCGAGGAGATCGCCGAGATCGACAAGCTCATCGGGGCCCGGTTTCGCGCCCACGACCTCGCCGAGGTCATCGGCAGCATGCCCGGCATCGGGCCGCTGCTGGGCGCGGAGTTCCTGGCCGCCACCGCCGGCGACCTTCGCCGCTTCGGCACCCCCGACCGGCTGGCCAGCCTCGCCGGCATCGCTCCCGTGCCCCGCGACTCCGGCCGCGTCAGCGGCAATCTGCACCGGCCCCGCCGCTACGACCGCGGACTGCAGCGCGTCTTCTACACCTCCGCGCTCATCAGCATCCGCACCTGCGACGCCTCCCGCCGGTTCTATGAACGCAAGCGCGCCGAGGGCAAGCGGCACACCCAGGCCGTCCTCGCCCTGGCCCGGCGACGCGTGAACGTCCTGTGGGCCCTGATCCGTGACGGACGGTGCTACGACCCTGCCGTCCCCGTCACCTCTGCGGCTTG
>NZ_JAESIF010000205.1:0-1872 GCF_016757295.1 Streptomyces sp. M2CJ-2
CCCACTTCCGGCCCCGCCGCCACCGGATGACCGCCCCCGAATACCGCACCGAGATGACCCTCCGCTTCGCCATCCGGGAGCAGATGACCGGCGCCACCGCCCTGCCCGCCGCGGCCTGAGCACGAAAGCCGGAACCCGGCCCCACCACAGCCGACACCCCGTCAGGTACTCACACACTCCACAACGTGACAGCGCCCACTCCAGCACGGGCTGAGCCTGCCGACCGGCCGGCAGACGGGCGGGGCCGGGCGGTTCGGCCGCCTGGGCGGCCGAACCGCCCGTACCCTTCGGGGTGTCTACGGCGTCACATAGCGGGCGCCACACACTGGAGGCCATACCTCGTGCTGATCGCTCAGCGTCCCTCGTTGACCGAAGAGGTCGTCGACGAGTTCCGCTCCCGGTTCATGATCGAGCCGCTGGAGCCGGGCTTCGGCTACACCCTCGGCAACTCCCTGCGCCGCACCCTCCTGTCGTCGATCCCCGGTGCCGCCGTCACCAGCATCCGCATCGACGGCGTCCTGCACGAGTTCACCACCGTGCCGGGCGTCAAGGAGGACGTCACCGACCTGATCCTCAACATCAAGCAGCTGGTCGTCTCCTCCGAGCACGACGAGCCCGTGGTGATGTACCTGCGCCAGCAGGGCCCGGGCCAGGTCACCGCCGCCGACATCGCGCCCCCGGCCGGCGTCGAGGTGCACAACCCCGACCTCGTCCTCGCCACGCTCAACGGCAAGGGCCAGCTGGAGATGGAGCTGACCGTCGAGCGCGGTCGCGGCTACGTCTCCGCCGTGCAGAACAAGCAGGTGGGCCAGGAGATCGGCCGTATCCCGGTCGACTCCATCTACAGCCCCGTGCTGAAGGTCACGTACAAGGTCGAGGCGACCCGTGTCGAGCAGCGCACCGACTTCGACAAGCTGATCGTCGACGTCGAGACCAAGCAGGCCATGCGTCCGCGCGACGCCATGGCGTCGGCCGGCAAGACCCTGGTCGAGCTGTTCGGTCTGGCCCGCGAGCTGAACATCGACGCCGAGGGCATCGACATGGGGCCGTCCCCGACGGACGCCGCCCTCGCCGCCGACATGGCGCTGCCGATCGAGGAGCTGGAGCTCACCGTCCGCTCCTACAACTGCCTCAAGCGGGAGGGCATCCACTCGGTGGGCGAGCTCCTGGCGCGCTCCGAGGCCGACCTCCTCGACATCCGCAACTTCGGTGCGAAGTCGATCGACGAGGTCAAGGCGAAGCTGGCGGGGATGGGCCTGGCACTCAAAGACAGCCCGCCCGGATTCGACCCCACCGCTGCGGCGGACGCCTTCGGCGCGGACGACAACGCGAGCACGGGTTTCATGGAGACCGGGCAGTACTGAACGCCGCGCCGGGTCGCGGGGGAGCCAGGAAGTGAGGTTCCCCCGTTGCTCGGGAGGGGCTGATCAGCTGGTCAGAGCAGGTTGGCGGGGTTTCAGGTTCGCTCGTTCGGCCGCTGCCTGCTCGGCGTAGTGCTTCTCCTCGAACTCGACGGGGCTGAGGTAGCCGAGGCGTTTCTGGATGCGCCGACTGTTGTAGAACCCGTCGATCTCCTCCGCCACCGCATCCTCCTCGGATGAAACCGACCCTCCGTCACCACCGACTACGGAACAGAGCCGAACGTTTTACAGTCCCCACCTTTTCAGCCTGGGGTGAAGGTGAAGGCCTGGTCGGAGGCTCCGGTGCACGCGGCCTGCATGGCCTCGGCGCCGTCTTCGATTGGGGGGAGGAACCCGATGCACAGGCCGCTGTGGAGCGGCCGGAGCCGGAAGCCGCCGCCGGATGCCTCCAGGCGGAATTTCTGGCTGTCGCTGTCCGCGCAGTCCCTCGGGGCGAGCAGCGCGCCGGGGG
>NZ_JAESIF010000206.1:0-1868 GCF_016757295.1 Streptomyces sp. M2CJ-2
CGGCTCGTCCGGCGCGCTACGCAAAGGCCCGGCCCACCGCGGTATGCGGGCCGGGCTGCCGTGGTGGCTACAGGTCCTGGACGGCACGCAGGGCAGCGTCGACCCGGGTCATCGCCGCGGCGTCGACCGGGCCGAGGAGCTTCGCGCCGTCGAACCGGTCGACGCGCATCTGTGTGATGTTGACGGCGACGGCGGTGCACGGGATCGGGTCCCCGATGACGACCGACATGGCGGTGTCGGGGTAGCGGCCGTTCTCGTGCAGCACGATCACGAGAACGGCCCCGAACGCCTGCTCCAGGCCCGTCAAGCTGACGATCAGGACGTTGCGGCCGTCGGCAAGGTTCCAGATTTCACCACGGTTCACAGGGTGTCGCCCTCACCCGCCAGGTCGTCGCCCAGGCCGAGCGCAGCGAGCCGCTGCGCGGCATCGAGAGTGGCGGCACGGCGAGCAGCGCGCACCACGTACGCGTTCACGCTCAGGCCGGCCTCGGAAGCAGCGGCCCGGATCGAGGGAGCGAGGTCATCCGGAACACGCAGGGTCATCGTGGTGACAGACATGGTTGCAGAATAGCCACCACTTTCCGGTGGCGCATAGCGGTTGCGGCAAACGCCGGCAAGACGAGCGCGGACGGTGACACGGCCCGCCTTCGCTCCCCCCTGCTGCGCCCGCCCGGGCATCTCGGTCGGCGGCCCGCAGGCCACGCGTGGGCCCGGTCTTCCACCCCGGCAGGGAAGCCGTCCATGCAGCCCACCCCTCGTGGAGCGCACGTCAGACGTGCCGTCCCGCCGGCCCGAGACAATGAGCCGTCGATGCGTACCCGGTCCCGTCCGCGAACGGCCGTCGGGCATTCCGGTACCCACCTGCCCGGCGGCCCGGAGGTCACGGGGCGACCTCGTACTCCACGACCGTGTCCGGGCAGGCCTCGGCGAGCTTGACCAGCGCGGCCCGCTCCTTCTCGTCGGCGGTCAGCTGCCACCGCAGCTTGGTTCCGGTCCAGTCCGCGGCATAGGTGCAGTGCGCGCTCTCGGCCGGCGGGAGCCAGGCGGCCGGGTCCCTGTCGGCCTTGGAACGGTTGGTCTTCGCGGTGACCGCGACCAGCGAGCGTTGCGCGCCGAGGTCGTTGGCGTAGGCCCGGCGGCGCTCGGGCGTCCAGGCGTGGGCGCCGCTGTCCCAGGCTTCGGCGAGCGGCACCAGGTGGTCGATGTCCAGCTTGCCCGCTTCGGTGACCTCGACCTCGTCGTAGTACGACCTCCACACCCCGCCGCTCAGCGCGCACCGCTCCCCCTGCTTGGGCTTCGTGGTGGCCTCCTCGATCAGGACCTCGGCCCGGGTGGGGCAGCCGTCGCCGTCCTCGTCGACCCAGTGCTTGAAGCTGTCTCGCTCGTAGCCGTCCCGCTGCTCGACCCCGTCCGGGATCTTCGCGATGGCGTCCGCGAGCGACAGGCCGCCGTCGGCAGGCCCGCCGGACGGTGCGGGTCCACCGGGGAGCGCGCTGGAGTTCGGGGAGTCGGGCTTCGCGTCGTCTTCGATGACGTGCGGGGTGCAGCCCACCAGCGAGACGGCCAGGAGCGCGGTGGCAAGCGGTATGAGGTGGCGGCGGGTCACGGTCGTGCTCCTGGAGGCGAGGCAGCGGTAGCCCCTCATACTCCCAGGCCGGCCGTGAGAGGTGACAGGAGGTCATATGTGCTGGCTGTAGCCCTCTTCAACCGCAGCCGCCCCCATCCTGCCCGTCTCTTCTCCTTCCCAGGGGCAGGCGCTGCGAATGCGGGCCTGACTTGGTGACCATCACAGGATCATTCGGGAAGGTACGCCCTTCGCATGCCTTCCCGAGGACGATCCACAAGTCATGAGCATTGCTCGCCCGGCG
>NZ_JAESIF010000207.1:0-1841 GCF_016757295.1 Streptomyces sp. M2CJ-2
TCCTGCGGTGTCATGGCCCTCACCTCCGAGAGACGACACACCGCTATTCACCCAAGATAACCAAGCCCTACTAGATGAATGAGTCCAATGTTCTTGGAGGGCCTTTCTCTCACTTGGCGGCGGGTGTCCACGGTGTGTCCGCCATGAAGCGCTTCCGGAAAACCGTTCCGGGATTGGTGAGGGCTGCTTCGACTGCCTCTGCCGGGATCTTCTTGCTCATGGCCCGCCTGGGGACCTTGAGGTAGCCGCAGGCTCGGAGGAGATCCGTGGCTGAAGCCCAACTGTCGGCGGCCACCACCACCTCGTCCAGGGCGTCGCACGCGTTGGTCGCGTCGACCAGGGTCGCGTACGCGATGACAAGATCCGCCACCCGCGCCTTGGCGGTCATGTCTCCCATATCTACCCCCTCTGGTGAGGGTGGCGAGGCCGCATGATGCGGCTTCGCCACCTGGTCCCCCTGGGGGGAACTGCGTAGATCAGCTTTAGTGGTCGTAGGCGATCAGAGATCTTTTGATCTTGATGCCGGTGGTCCAGTTGTGCCAGATGCCGGCCGCGAGAGCGAGGAGGCGTTGTCCGGTGCGGGCGAAGACTCCGGCAGGGGTTCTGCCACCGTGTTGTTCCAGGCTGAGCTGGCCTTTGAGGGTATCGAACACGGACTCGATCCACTGGCGGACACGAGCGAGACGGCCGTGACGGATCGGCTCGTCCTTCCGGTCTGGCCGAACCAGGTGGATGCCGAGGCGTTCAACGCAGAACGCCTCGAACTTCCGCCCGGCAAAGCCCTTGTCCGCCAGGATCACCTGGTCGGTGCGGATGAGGTGATGGTCGCGTTCGAGCAGTGCGGTCATCACCTCCCGCTCGCCGAGTTTTGGGTTCGCCAGGCACCAGGACACAGGCATGCCTTCGGCGGTCGTAACCAGGTAGAGCCGGAAACCCCAGAAGAAGCGGGAGTGGCTGCGGCAGTAGCCGTATCCGGCGTGTCCGGCCAGGTCGGAGCGTTTGACGGTTTCGCGAGAGGCCGCGCAGGGCAGTGGCGTGGAGTCGATCAGCCGCAGGTTGTCGTTCCAGGTCGGCACCTGGCGGGCCAGGGCCTCGATCACGTGGCTGATCAGTGGTCCGGCGGCGTTGAGGCGTGAATCGCCCCGGGTTTGATGGAGACATCGAAGACCCGGAAGGATGCCGATCATGGCTGCGCCCAAGAAGTACTCCGACGAACTGCGTGAGCGCGCGACACGGATGGCGGTCGAGGCCCGCAAGGACCCCGCCGGCCGGACGGGAGCGATCCCCTGAGTTCCGCAGTTGGCAGGCATACGAAGGCATGCCAGATAGGCCATGGCCTGCAGTTTCATGGCGGCGGCAACTTTCGGGCATGTGCCCACGCAAGTCGCCCGATTTAGATGCTTTCGCCCGGGGCAATGCGGGCGTCTCACTCAAACAAAGCAACAACTCGCCGCACTACTCGACCGGCCCGGCCGAAGATCGCGAGGCCTCCACGCTACCGCCGCCATCCACCGTGCGAGGCAAGTTTCCCGAACTCGCAAACAGCCCCCCGACCTGCGCGTACTATCAAAGCTTGGCGAGCAAACGACCCGTCAGGGATCCCTCGGCGAAGCAAAGTTCATCCCGATCGCCCCGGTTACTCCCCATGCCCCGCCTGATATGTCAGGAATGCCGTGGGCACACACTTCACGACCACACAATCAGCGCCTAACCAGGTCAGATTCATGATCCGGCCATGCGCGTGCCTACCAACTGCGGAAGCCAGGGATCCGCCGCATCGCCGAACAGCTCGATGTCCACCCCGAGGCCCTGCGGACCTGGGTGAAGCGGGCCGAGACCGA
>NZ_JAESIF010000208.1:0-1828 GCF_016757295.1 Streptomyces sp. M2CJ-2
GAGTAATCGTCAAGACCTGTGGGCCGATTGACCTCAGTTTCGTTCGGGCGGGTTGATCGCGACGAGTTCGACCTCGAAGCCGTCGTCGTTCTCCAGGTAGGCGGCGTAGTGCTGTCCGCCGCCGGCGTATGGATGCCGCTCGGGGAACATCATCTGCCAGCCGTGCTGAGCGGCGTCGGCAGTCAGCTTCTCGACCATGGTGGCGTCTTCGACGTGGAAGGCCAGGTGGTTCAGTCCCGGGCGGCAGCGATCGTGCCGTTCGGCAGTGAGGGCCGGGGACTGCTCGATGACCAGGTAGGTCGGCCCGAGCCGCCAACTGCGGCCGCCGTCCCAGCTTTGGTGAACGGCGTAACCCAGCGCTTCCAGCAGCCAACCGAGCGAGGCGAGTGCGCGGTGGAGGTTGGGCACCCACAACTCGACGTGATGCAGTGTGCCGTGTGTGGGCCGGCTCATGCGGCCGCCTCCTCAGCACGCTCGACGAGGTGGCCGTTCTCGAAGCGGGCGCCGGAGCGGACGAGGGCGACGAGGTGGGGTGCGGTGACCGCGCGCCAGCGGCCCTGGGCGGCCTCGGCGAGCTTGAACACCATCGCCAGGGCGGCGGCCGGGCTGCCGGCGCCCCGGGTGACCTTGGTCCGCAGCCTGATGGCGGAGAACGTGGATTCGACCGGATTCGTGGTCCGCAGATGGATCCAGTGCTCGGCCGGGAGGTCGTAGAACGCCAGGAGTTCGTCCAGGTCACTGGTGATCTTCTCGGCGGCCTTGGGCCACTTCGCTCCGTAGTCCTTCGTGAACCGCTTCGCCGCCTGCTCGGCGTGGGTGCGGTCCTCGGCGTTGTAGATCTCCTGCAGGGCCTTCTTCGCTCCCGCGTGCACGGACTTCGGCAGTGCGTTGATCACATTTCGGGTCTTGTGAACCCAGCACCTTTGGTGCCTGGCCTGCGGAAACACCTCCGCCAGGGCCCGCCACAGGCCCATCGCGCCGTCGCCCACGACGAGCTCCGGATCGCGCATGCCGCGTCGCCGGCAGTCCCGCAGCAGGTCGGCCCAGGACTCGGTCGACTCCCGCAGCCCCTCCGCCAGAGCGATCAGCTCCTTGGTGCCGTCCAGGCGGACGCCCATCAGGACCAGGACGCAGGAGTGGGCCTGCCCGAGGCGGACCTTGGGGTGGACGCCGTCGGCCCACACGTAGACGTAGTCAGTGCCGGCCAGGTCGCGGCGCTGGAAGGCGGCGTGGTCGTCCTGCCACTGCTTGGTGAGCCGGTTCACCGTCGCCGCCGACAGGCCGGCTGCGGAGCCGAGGAACTGCTCGAGCGCGGGCACGAAGTCGCCGCCGGACAGTCCGTGCAGGTAGAGCAGCGGGAGCACCTCGCTGATCTTCGGGGACTTGCGGCACCAGGGCGGCAGGATCTTCGACGAGAATCGCTGCCGTTCACCGGTCGTCTCGTCGACGCGGCGGTCGTTGACCCGCGGGGCGCGGACCTCGACCGGGCCGGCCGCTGTCGTCACGGTGCGGGGCCGGTGGTGGCCGTTGCGCACGACCAGGCGTCGGCCGCGTTCGTCCCGCTCGGCCGCCAATTCGGATATGTACTGGTCGACTTCGGCTTCCAGTGCGGCGGCGAGCATCCGCCTCGCGCCCTCTCGCACGATCTCGTCGATCAGGGAGCCAGTAGCGGTGGAGCTGTCTTCGTTGACTACGCTGAGCACGGGCGTGCCTTTCCGACCCGCGCTGCGAACGCGGGCCTACTCGATGACCATCAGTCGATCCCTCGGGAAGGTACGCCCTTCACGTGCCACTCCGAGAGCCGATCCACAAGTCATGAGCATTGCTC
>NZ_JAESIF010000021.1:0-113541 GCF_016757295.1 Streptomyces sp. M2CJ-2
GTGCTGGACAACAAGATCATCTCGTCGCCGCAGGTCGACCCGTCCGTGGCCTGTGGGGCCGGCATCACCGGCGGGCGCGGCGCCGGCCGGGGTACGCCGGTCCGTCCCCAGCAGCGCCGTGGTGACGAGGTCCTCCCAGGCGTCCGGGAGGGGTGGGTCCGCAGCGTGCGGCGCCGACGCGGCCGAGGGTGTGGCCGGTACGGAGGTCCTGCTCATGGGCTTCCTTTCCGTCGGACGGCCGGGAGCGGCAGAAGGCGGGTGGGGCCGGCGAGGTGCGGGCGGCTCAGCACAGCGGCACCACCTCGCCCGGTCCCTCCGGCCAGGCCGCCAGCGGGGTGAACCCCTGATGGCCGCACTCGCCGAAGACCGTGACCGGCGCACCGCCGGAGAGGGCGACGAGACGCCACAGGCCGGGACGGGAACGCGCGGTCGCGGTGAGCGGCAGGGCGGCGTCCTCGTCGGCGTCCGCGAGCTGCCAGGAGTCGCCGTCCAGGGCCGGTATCACCCGGTCCAGGGTCACCGGAACGGAGTCCAGCCAGGGGTCGTCGCGCAGCGCGTCACCGTAACGGGCGGCGGCCCGGGTCGTCGTCGTCCCGGGGGGCCGCTCGACCGTGGGGGCGGGCGCCGCGAACCGCTCGCCGAGCGCCGCCCGCGACTGCCCGGTGCCCGGGTGGGCGGACAGCTCCGCGTCCAGGGCCAGACCCACCGGCAGCGCGAGTTCCGGAGCGCGCCCCGCGGCCCCGTAGGAGAGGAGCAGCGCGGTGCGCCGCGAGTCCGTGCCGTACAGCCAGATCCGGCGGGTCGTCAGGCGCGCGTCCGCCGAGTCGTACTGGGCGAGGACCAGCCAGCGGTCCCGCACCGGCGGGCCGGCCGCCGAGGTCGGCAGACCGATGCGGGAGCGGACGGTCGCGGCCAGCCCCTCCGGCAGCCGATCACGGCGCAGCCAGCCCTGATCGAGGAGGTGGAGCAGCGCGCACTCCTCCAGCAGCCGCACCGGCCACCCCGGTCCCGTGCCCGGTATCGCCCCCAACTCCCGGACCCTGGAGGCCAGTCCCTGCGCCTGCGCGTCGACCATGCGGGCCGCCGTCTCCTCCCACAGGCCGTACCCGGACCGCTCCGCCACGGCCAGTCCGCCGCGGAGCAGATCCGTCAGCCGCTGCTCCAGCTCCGACGCACCCGCGGTGACCCGCTCGGCCCGGCGCTCCGCCCTGCGCCGGGCCGCCTCCGGATCGGCGGGTCCGGACGGGGAACCCGGCGGGGCCGCGGCCCCGTTCCGTCCCGCGGGCCCGCGCCTGCCCGTGATCCACTGCCCGGCCCACTCCGGCACCTCCGCCCGCGGCACCGCCCCCTCGTCGCCCGCCCAGAGCAGCAGCAGACCCACAGCGTGCTTGCACGGGAACTTGCGACTCGGGCAACTGCACTTGTACGCGGGCCCGGAGACGTCCGCGATGTCGACCACCGTCCGGTACGGCTTGCTGCCGCTGCCCTCGCACAGCCCCCACACCGCCCCCTCGCCCGAACTGCCGGCCTCGGACCACGGACCGGCCGCGCCGAGTCTGCTTCCCGCTGTGCGCGACGCGAGGTCAGGCGCCAAGGCCAGCACCTGCTCCGCGGTCCAGCGCACCCCCTGCTGAGTCATGTCGTCGAAGGTAGATCCCCCCACTGACAATCGGCCTCGCATGCGCGTCTGCCCAGGTCACAGCGATTGTCAGTGGTGTGGTGCACGGTGGTTGCCAGATCCGAACCGGCCGAGCTGGAGGGGGACTCCGCCATGTCTGTGCCTGTCGAACCGACGTCTGTCGACCCGACATCCGTCGACCCGAGCCGGAACGGCTCCGCGCCCGTGAACGGGGGCGCGAGAAACACCCCGCCCGCGCCCGCGGCCGAGGTGCTGCGGGCGCATGCCGAGGACGCCTTCGCCGCCGAACTCACCGCGCTGGCCGCACAGGACGACCGTCCGCGGCCGGCCCGCTGGAAGCTGTCCCCGTGGGCCGTCGCCACCTACCTGCTCGGCGGCACACTGCCGGACGGCACCGTGATCACACCGAAGTACGTCGGCCCGCGCCGCATCGTCGAGGTCGCCGTCACCACCCTGGCCACCGACCGCGCCCTGCTTCTGCTCGGCGTGCCGGGCACCGCGAAGACCTGGGTGTCCGAGCACCTGGCCGCGGCGGTCAGCGGCGACTCCACCCTGCTGGTCCAGGGGACCGCCGGCACACCCGAGGAGGCCATCCGCTACGGCTGGAACTACGCCCGGCTGCTCGCCCACGGCCCCAGCCGCGACGCCCTCGTGCCCAGCCCCGTCATGCGCGCGATGGCGGAGGGGAAGACGGCCCGCGTCGAGGAACTGACCCGGATCCCGGCCGATGTGCAGGACACACTGATCACGATCCTGTCGGAGAAGACGCTGCCGATACCGGAACTGGGCCAGGAGGTGCAGGCGGTCCGCGGCTTCAACCTGATCGCCACCGCCAACGACCGCGACCGGGGGGTCAACGACCTGTCCAGCGCCCTGCGCCGCCGGTTCAACACCGTGGTGCTGCCGCTGCCCGAGACCCCCGAGGCGGAGGTCGACATCGTCTCGCGCCGGGTGGACCAGATCGGCCGCTCCCTCGACCTGCCGACCGTGCCCGACGGCACCGACGAGATCCGCCGTGTCGTCACCGTCTTCCGCGAACTGCGCGACGGGGTCACCGCCGACGGCCGGACGAAGCTGAAGTCGCCCAGCGGCACCCTGTCGACCGCCGAGGCGATCTCCGTGGTCACGGGCGGGCTGGCGCTGGCGGCCCACTTCGGGGACGGCGTGCTGCGGGCCGGGGACGTCGCGGCGGGCATTCTCGGCGCGGTCGTCCGTGACCCGGCGGCGGACCGCGTCGTCTGGCAGGAGTATCTGGAGACCGTCGTCCGTGAACGCGACGGCTGGAAGGACTTCTACCGGGCCTGCAGGGAGGCAGGCGCGTGAGCGAGGTGGAGCGGGCCGGCGGTGGCCGGGGAGCGGGACCGCTGCTGCTCGGAGTCCGGCACCACGGACCGGGGTCGGCGCGGGCGGTGCGGGCGGCCCTGGAGGAGGCCCGTCCGGGAGTCGTCCTGATCGAGGGCCCGCCCGAGGCGAACGATCTGATTCCGCTCGCCGCGGACGACGGCATGCGTCCGCCGGTCGCCCTGCTCGCCCATGCGGTGGACGAGCCCGGCCGTTCGGCGTTCTGGCCGCTCGCCGCGTTCTCCCCGGAGTGGGTCGCCATCCACTGGGCGCTGGAGCACGGTGCCCCGGCCCGCTTCATCGACCTGCCGGCCACCCACACCCTGGCCTGGGGGAGGGGCGAGGCGAATGACGGAGAGCAGCCGGACGACGGAGAGCGGTCGGACACCGGGCAGCGGACCGATGTGCGGATCGATCCGCTCCGGGTGCTGGCCGAGGCCGCCGGGTACGACGACGCCGAGCGGTGGTGGGAGGACGTCGTCGAGCACCGCGGAGTGGGGGAGGAGGGCGACGTGCTCGCCCCGTTCACCGCGCTGGAGGAGGCCATGACGGAGCTGCGGGAGGTGTACGGCAGCGGGGGACACGACCGGGATCTCGTGCGCGAGGCGTACATGCGGCTCCAGATCCGGGCGGCGCAGCGGGAGTTCGGGGGCGGCGTGGCCGTCGTCTGCGGGGCCTGGCACGTGCCCGCGTTGCGGCGGAAGGCCACCGTCACCGCCGACCGGGCCCTGCTCAGAGGTCTGCCGAAGACCAAGACGGACATGACGTGGGTGCCGTGGACGAACCGCAGGCTGTCCCGGTTCAGCGGATACGGCGCGGGCATCGACTCGCCCGGCTGGTACGGGCATCTGTTCGGCGTGGAGGACCGGCCGGTCGAGCGGTGGATGACGAAGGTGGCGGGGCTGCTGCGCGCCGAGGACCGGACCGTGTCCTCCGCCCATGTCATCGAGGCGGTACGGCTGGCGGAGACGCTCGCCGCGATGCGCGGCCGGCCCCTGCCCGGACTGGGCGAGACGACGGACGCGGTGCGGGCGGTGATGTGCGAGGGCTCCGACGTGCCGCTGGCACTGGTGCACGACCGGCTGATCGTCGGTGACGTGCTCGGCGAGGTGCCGGCGACGGCCCCCGCGGTGCCCCTGCAGCGGGACCTCACCCGGATCCAGCGCCGGCTGCGGCTGAAACCCGAGGCCGCGGAGCGGGAGCTGGAACTCGACCTGCGCAAGGAGACCGACGGGCAGCGCAGCAGGCTGCTGCACCGGCTGCGGTTGCTCGGCATCGGCTGGGGGGAGCCGGCGACCTCGTACGGGAGCACGGGCACGTTCCGGGAGACATGGCGGCTGCGCTGGGAGCCGGAACTGTCCGTGCGGGTCGCCGAGGCCGGGATATGGGGGACGACCGTGCTCGCCGCCGCGACCGCCAGGGTCGAGGCGGACGCCGTCGCGGCGCGGGACCTCGCCGCCGTCACCGGGCTCGCCGAGCACTGCCTCCTGGCCGAACTGCCCGACGCGCTGCCCACGGTGATGCGGATACTCGCCGACCGCGCGGCCCTCGACACGGACGTCGGCCATCTCGCCCAGGCCCTGCCCGCCCTGGTCCGCTCGCTGCGCTACGGCGATGTGCGCGGCACCGGCACCGCGGCGCTGGCCGAGGTCGCCGCCGGGCTGGCGGAGCGGGTTCTGATCGGCCTGCCCCCGGCCTGCGCCGGACTGGACGCGGACGCCGCCGACGAGATGCGGCGCCATCTCGACGCCGTGCACGGGGCGGTGGGGCTCCTCGGCGACGTTCCCGCGCCGGGCCACGGGAACCTGCGCGCCCGCTGGGCGTCGGCACTGCGGAAGCTGGCGACGCGGGGCACCGTGCCCGGTGTCGTACGGGGGCGGGCGGTCCGCCTGCTGCTGGACGACGGGGAACTGGCGCAGGACGAGGCGACCCGGCAGATGGGGCTGGTGCTGTCGTCACCGGGTACGTCCCCGGCGGACGCGGCGGCGTGGATCGAGGGGTTCGTCGGCGGCTCGGGGGGCGGGCTGCTCCTCGTCCACGACGAGCGGCTCCTCGGACTGGTCGACGCGTGGCTGACGGGGGTGCCGGCGGAGGCGTTCACGGACGTACTCCCGCTGCTGCGGCGGACCTTCTCGGCGTACGAGCCCGGGGTGCGGCGCACACTCGGCGAGCTGGTCCGGCGCGGACCGGGGGCACGGGGCGGCGCGGCCGGCGCCGGTTGTGGGACACCCGGCTTCGCGGCCGGCCTCGACACCGGCCGGGCGGACGCGGTCCTGCCCGTGGTGCGGCTGCTGCTGGGGCTGGGACCGGGAGCGGAGGAGGCGGACGGGGGCGGCGAGAACGGGGAGGACGGCGAGGGCGCAGAAGCCGGCCTGGTGGGAGCGGTGCGATGACGGCCACCCGGCCACCGGACGAAGGAGCAAGGGGCGAAGGAGCAGGGGACCGAGGGGGACGTATGACGACAGCGGTGACGGACCCGGCGCAGGAACGGCTGCGACGGTGGCGTCTGGTGCTCGGCGGGGACACGGCGGACGGCACCGGATGCGCGCTGTCCGGCCAGGACGCCGCCATGGACGGAGCGCTCACCGCGCTCTACGGCAAGGGGGACAAACCGCAGACGGGGCGGGAGCGTTCGGCGGGGCTGGGGGCGTCCGCGCCGTCGGTGGCGCGCTGGCTCGGGGACATCCGGACCTACTTCCCCTCCTCCGTCGTCCAGGTCATGCAGCGCGACGCCATCGACCGGCTGGGGCTCGCCACCCTCCTGCTGGAACCGGAGATGCTGGAGGCGGTCGAGGCCGACGTCCATCTCGTGGGCACGCTGATGTCACTCAACAAGGCGATGCCCGACACGACGAAGGAGACGGCACGGGCCGTCGTCCGCAAGGTCGTCGACGAACTGGAGAAGCGGCTCGCCACCCGCACCCGGGCCACTCTCACCGGTGCCCTCGACCGGAGCGCCCGCGTCAGCCGGCCCCGCCACCACGACATCGACTGGAACCGCACGATCGCGGCCAACCTCAAGCACTACCTCCCCGAGCACCGGACGGTCGTGCCCGAGCGGCTCATCGGCTACGGGCGTGCCGGGCAGTCCGTGAAGAAGGAAGTCGTCCTCTGCGTCGACCAGTCCGGGTCGATGGCGGCGTCCGTCGTCTACGCCTCGGTGTTCGGGGCGGTGCTCGCGTCCATGCGGTCCGTCAGCACGCGGCTCGTCGTGTTCGACACGGCGGTGGTCGACCTCACGGAGCAACTCGACGACCCCGTCGACGTGATCTTCGGTACCCGGCTCGGCGGGGGCACGGACATCAACCGGGCGCTGGCGTACTGCCAGTCGCAGATCACCCGGCCCGCGGAGACGGTGGTCGTACTGATCAGCGACCTCTACGAGGGGGGCATACGCGACGAGATGCTCAAGCGGGTCGCGGCGATGAAGGCGTCGGGGGTGCAGTTCGTGACGCTGCTGGCGCTGTCCGACGAGGGGGCGCCCGCCTACGACCGGGAGCACGCGGCGGCCCTCGCCGCGCTGGGCGCGCCGGCGTTCGCCTGCACGCCCGACCTGTTCCCGGAGGTGATGGCCGCGGCGATCGAGAAGCGGCCGCTGCCGATACCGGATCCGGTGTGAGGAACGAAGAGGAGGAAAGGGAGGGGGAGGGAGGGGGGAGGGGCGGTTTGTCGATCCGTCGTCGTCCGACTCGGTTGGGCAAAGGCGGACAAGACGCCCCATCGGTGAGAGAGGGCTTGCGCATCCTCGGGAGTCGCATGCGAGGATCTACGGCGCTTGATGCCTGAGGCATCGAGTTTCCCTCATGTACCGCCGTCCACGAGAAACCTTCCTCCCTTGACCTGGTCAGCCCTCCTGCCCGGTGCCGCTCCGCGCGCGATGCGTACGGCGGCCGGCAGGCGTGCGCTGCGCCTGGTGTTCCTGGTAGGCGCGGTGCTCGTGCTCGGCGTGCTGTGCGGGGAGCGGGCCCAGGCGGCGGACGGCGGCGGCAGCCCGGTGAACACCTCCTCCGCTTCTCCGGTCACTGGTGCGGTGGTGTCGGTTTCGGGGTCGGTGGGTGAGTCGGTCGTGACCCCGGTCGCCGATCGGCTGGGTGGGGTGGTCGCCGACCTGACCGAGGTGTCCGAGAAGGTGCTCCCGGTACCGTCTCTGCCTTCACGCCCGCAGGTTCCCGCCCTGCCGACCTTGCCCGGTCCGACGCAGCCCGCGCCCCTTCCGCAGCTCCCGGGGCTGCCCGAGACCCCGGTGGAGCCCCGGCTCCCGGGACTGCCCGCCGTGCCGCCCGACGCACCGGACGCGCAGGACGCACCGGACACACCGGACGCGCCGGACACCCTCCCGGCGCCGTCCACTCAGCCGGAAGCCCCCGAGCCACCGGCGACCGACGCCTCCACCACGCGGCCCGAAACCCCGGAGGTCGCCACGCACGGCCCGGACGTCGGAGGGGCCGGCGCAGGCCTCGCCGTCGACCCGCTGCCGCACGACGACACCGAGCGCCGCGCCACATCCCCCGCGCCGCACACCGACCCGGTCCCGGCGCCCCACGCCCACGGTGGAAGCCCGGACGGCGCGACGGGCCACCGCTCCGCGGCGGACCACGGCACACCACGCCACGGCGACGCGCACGCCGTCACCCCGAGTCACCGTCTCCGCGTCCGGCTCGTGCCCGGCGCCACCGCGTCCACCGAGGCGGCCGAGACCCGGGACCGGTACCAGGACGTCCCGGTCTCTCCCGCCTAGGCAGCTTCCCCGCGGGCAGGCCGCGCGCTGCGCAGGCCCCTCACCGGCTGCCTGGACGCGAGCGCACCCCACATCCGTACGAGCGTCCTGCATCCGCACGCCTCGTACATCCCGTACGCCCCACACCACTCGTACGTCCCGTGCACCTCGTACGTGCGGCACCTGACTCTCGAGTAATGAAAGCTCCCCGGGGGTATCCGGATCCGGACGGCCGAACGCCATCGGCTGGTCCGGCCGCAACCCCGTGGACGGGGTGGCCGGCCCCCATTGGGGTGGGGGCCGGCCACCCCGCACTCCGGAGAGCAGGGACGTCGTTCCTGCCCGGGTGCACGGCGGGCCTCACCGGGCCAACCCCAGCCCGGTGAGGCCCCATATCAATGGCACGCTGTGTCACTGTTTGCGGCATCATGTGACAGGTATCACCGCTCATGTGTGACGCGCGATTTAGAGACACCTTGCAACCGGGGCTAACCTGCGAGACGGACATGCCGCGCGCTCGGACACCGTGTGCGCCCCCTCTGTGACACTGCGGACGTAGTCACGTTGCCCTTCGCGGCACGCCCACGCATCCAACGAATCGCGAATCACTGATAGGGACGGAAGCGCGTGGACCTGTTCGAGTACCAGGCGAGGGACCTCTTCGCCAAGCACGATGTACCGGTGCTGGCCGGTGAAGTCATCGACACGCCTGAGGCGGCGCGCGAGATCACCGAGCGTCTGGGCGGCAAGTCCGTCGTCAAGGCCCAGGTGAAGGTCGGTGGACGCGGCAAGGCCGGTGGTGTGAAGCTGGCGGCCACCCCGGACGAGGCCGTCGCCCGTGCGACGGACATTCTCGGGATGGACATCAAGGGCCACACGGTCCACAAGGTGATGATCGCCGAGACCGCTCCGGAGATCGTCGAGGAGTACTACGTCTCCTTCCTCCTCGACCGTGCCAACCGCACGTTCCTCTCCATCGCGTCCGTCGAGGGCGGCATGGACATCGAGGAGGTGGCGGCCACCCGTCCGGAGGCCGTCGCCAAGACGCCGGTGGACGCCAACGAGGGCGTGACCCCCGAGAAGGCGCGCGAGATCGTCGAGGCCGCGAACTTCCCGGCCGAGGTGGCCGACAAGGTCGCCGACGTCCTCGTCACCCTGTGGAAGACCTTCATCGCCGAGGACGCGCTCCTCGTCGAGGTCAACCCGCTGGCCAAGGTCGCCTCCGGTGACGTCCTCGCCCTCGACGGCAAGGTCACCCTGGACGACAACGCCGAGTTCCGTCACCCCGACCACGAGGCGCTCCACGACAAGGCCGCGGCCAACCCGCTCGAGGCCGCCGCCAAGGAGAAGAACCTCAACTACGTCAAGCTCGACGGCGAGGTCGGCATCATCGGCAACGGCGCGGGGCTCGTGATGAGCACCCTGGACGTCGTCGCCTACGCCGGTGAGGCGCACGGCGGCGTCAAGCCCGCCAACTTCCTCGACATCGGTGGCGGCGCCTCCGCCGCCGTCATGGCGAACGGCCTGGAGATCATCCTCGGCGACCCGGACGTCAAGTCCGTGTTCGTCAACGTCTTCGGTGGCATCACCGCCTGTGACGAGGTCGCCAACGGCATCGTGCAGGCGCTGCAGCTGCTCGCGGACCGGGGCGAGGAAGTCACCAAGCCTCTGGTCGTGCGTCTGGACGGCAACAACGCCGAACTGGGTCGCAGGATCCTCTCCGACGCCAACCACCCGCTGGTGCAGCGCGTGGACACCATGGACGGCGCGGCCGACAAGGCCGCCGAGCTCGCGGCCGCGAAGTAAGGGACGAGGGACACCACAGCCATGGCTATCTTCCTCAACAAGGACAGCAAGGTCATCGTCCAGGGCATGACCGGTGCCACGGGCATGAAGCACACCAAGCTCATGCTGGCCGACGGCACGAACATCGTCGGCGGTGTGAACCCGCGCAAGGCCGGCACCTCCGTCGACATCGACGGCAACGACATCCCGGTCTTCGGCACGGTCGCCGAGGCGATGGAGAAGACGGGCGCGAACGTATCCGTCCTCTTCGTACCGCCGGCCTTCGCGAAGTCCGCCGTCGTCGAGGCGATCGACGCCGAGATCCCGCTCGCGGTCGTCATCACCGAGGGCATCGCCGTCCACGACTCGGCCGCGTTCTACGCGTACGCCGTGGAGAAGGGCGACAAGACCCGGATCATCGGCCCCAACTGCCCGGGCCTGATCAGCCCCGGCCAGTCGAACGCCGGCATCATCCCGGGCGACATCACCAAGCCGGGCCGGATCGGCCTGGTCTCGAAGTCCGGCACGCTGACGTACCAGATGATGTACGAGCTTCGGGACATCGGCTTCTCCTCGGCCGTCGGCATCGGTGGCGACCCGGTCATCGGCACGACGCACATCGACGCGCTGGCCGCGTTCGAGGCCGACCCCGACACCGACCTGATCGTGATGATCGGTGAGATCGGCGGCGACGCGGAGGAGCGGGCCGCGGCCTACATCGCGGAGAACGTGAAGAAGCCGGTCGTCGGCTACGTCGCGGGCTTCACCGCGCCCGAGGGCAAGACCATGGGCCACGCCGGCGCCATCGTCTCCGGTTCGTCCGGCACCGCCCAGGCGAAGAAGGAGGCCCTCGAGGCCGCGGGCGTCAAGGTGGGCAAGACGCCGACCGAGACGGCCAAGCTGGCGCGCGAGCTCCTCGCGGGCTGAGCGACCGCAGAACACGGGTGGGCCCGTCCCCTCAGGGGGACGGGCCCACCCGTCGTTTCCGGCAGCGTCACCCGTCACCTCGTCACCCCGTCGGCCGGTCACCGCGGCTGCGGTGCCAGCCGTTGCGGGCCGTGCTGCAGTTCCTCCCGGAGTTTGCTCCGCAGCTCCCGTTGCCTGTCCGAGAGGGGGCCCGGGGCCATCTGCGGCGGCACCCCCTGGACGGTCTCCCCGGGCGGTGGCGGCGGGTCGTAGCGCGTGGGTGCCGTGGCCAGGGTGAACGCGGTGACGCCGATCAGGGCAACCGTGAAGGCGATGACGGCCCGGGTCCAGAACCGGGCCCTGCGCTCGCTGCCGTCCCGCACCTCCGGCGGCTTGGCGGACCGCAGGTGCTCGGAGGAGGCCAGCTCGGCCAGCCGTTCGTGCAGCACCCGCGGATCCGACAACTCCGGCAGCCGGGCCGCGACGACCTCGTGCGCGTGCAGCAGCCGGCTCGCGGCCGCCCGCGTGCTGGCCTCCGTCTCCGCCGCGGTCTCCGGAAGATCGAGGCCGACACCGTCATAGAGCACGAGCGTGCGGCGGTACGGCGGTGGCAGGTGCAGCAGGACGTCCAGCAGCTCCCGGTCGGACGGCTCCGCGAGCGGCGGTTCCGGGCGCCGGTGGCGGGGCCGGAACCGGTGCCACGGGGACAGCGCCCACTCGTGCGCCGCCGCACGCACCCAACCGGCCGGATCGCGGTCGCGGGCCACTTCGGGCCAGCGGTCCCAGGCCAGTTGGAAGGCCCGCTCGACCGATTCGCGCGCCAGCCCGCGGCGACCGGACAGCAGATACGCCTGCCGTACGAGCGCCGGGGCGCAGAAGGCGTACAGGGCGTCGAAGGCCTGAGCGGGCGTCAGGGCGGAAGGGACGCAGCCCTCCTGGCCGGACGGGGCGAGGGCCGGCTCGGGATGTTCTGCGCATTCAGGGTATTCGGTGAACTCAAGGTACTCAGGATGTTCGAGGGGCCGACCGGGCCGCTCGGACCGCCTGGGCCGCCCCGTGGGCGTGGGTGCCGTCGTGGCCGTCAGCAGTTTCGCGTACGTCTCCCGCTTCCGGCCGTGCGGTGTGCTGCGGCCGGACTCCCACGCACGCACCGTCTCGCGGCTGACGCCGATCCGCTTCGCGAGCTGAGCCTGCGTCAGCGAGCGGGATTCACGCAGGCGTCGCCGTTCCTCGGGCGAGGGGAGGGGGGTGGCGGGGCTCCGTGTCACAGGACGCCCCTTCGCACAAGAAGGCACATAAGGTTATATTGAGCGACACAGCGGTGCTTCGCCCGTTACATGGGGAAAGCGCGTGTCGTTGGGAGCATGACGGGTGTGACCCAGACGACTGCCCGCCGATCGACGCCGGCCCTGCTGCTCACCCGGATGCGTGACCACTCGCCCGGACTGACCTCCGGTCTCCTCGGTGGCGCTCTCGCCGCGGGACTCGGACTCGCCGCGTTCGCCATGCTCGTGATCCTGCTGTGGATCAGCTCGCCCTACCCCGACGGCGGACCTGACGGCGCGCTGCACATCGCGGCGGCGCTGTGGCTGCTGGCGCACGGCACCGAGCTGATCCGTACCGACACACTCTCCGGGGTGCCGGCGCCCCTGGGCGTTTCGCCGTTGCTGCTGCTCACGGTCCCGGTGTGGCTGCTGCACCGGGCGGCCCGCGACGCCACGGACGGGGACGCGCCGGACGACGCTCCGCTCGTCGACGGCCCGACCGCATGGGCGGGCGTCGTCCTCGGCTACCTGGCCGTCGGTGCGCCCGCCGCTCTCTACGCCGCGGGTGGTGAACTGCGGCCCGCGTGGGCGTCGGCGGGCGTGTGCGTTCCGCTGGTCGCCGTGCTGGCCGCGGGCGTGGGGGTGTGGCGGGCCTACGGCTGCCCCAGTGGACCGCTGGAACGGGCCATGGGGGCACTGCTGCCGAGGGGGGTGCGTCATCTGCTCCTCGGCCCGGACGGACGCCTCGGGGTCGCGGCACGCGCGGCGGCGGCCGGGGTCGCGGTGCTCGGCGGCGGCGGGGCACTGCTGCTGACGGTGTCGCTGGTGTGGCACGGCGGGGAAACCCAGGCGGCCTTTCTGCGGCTGACGGAGGGTTGGTCGGGGCGGGCCGCGGTGCTGCTGCTCGGCGTCATGCTGCTGCCGAACGCGGCGGTGTGGGCGGCGGCCTACGCGCTGGGCCCCGGGTTCCTCCTCGGGGCCGGCACCGCCGTGACCCCGTTCGCCTCCACGCCGGCTCCGCTGCTGCCCGCCTTCCCGCTGCTGGCGGCGGTGCCGGACGCGGGCCCGGGAACGCCGGTGAACTGGGCGGCCGGAGCAGTGCCGTTGGCGGCCGGTGTGGTGACGGGGTGGTTCGTCGGGAAGGGCGCCACGGCGACCGGGCGCCCGGCGCCGGCGGAAGGGGAGGGCCGGCGGTCGGGGCGCGCGCCGGACGCGGCCTGGTCGTGGAGCCGGACGGTCGGCGCCGCCGGGATGGCGGCGGTGTTGTGCGCGGCCCTGCTGGCGCTGTCCGCCGCGCTGGCGGGCGGGCCGATGGGGGTCGCGGCGCTCTCCCGCTTCGGGCCGGTGTGGTGGCAGACGGGAGGTGCGACGCTGGTGTGGATCGGGCTGGTGGCGACGGCGACGGCCCTGGTGGTACGGGCACTGCGGTGCCGCACGCCTCGGGAGGAACCGGCGGAACGGGCACCGGTGAGGGCATGGGCGCGGGCGCCGAGGATGCCGAGGATCGGCGGGCCGCGCAGGCGGCCACCGGAGGACGAGGCGCGCACGACGGGCGCGCGACGGCCCCGGGACGCCTCCGGCCCCTACGACTTCCTGCCCGCGGACCCCGCCCCGGCCGGGCCCGGTGCTCTCCCGACCCCCGGAGCTCCCGCGGTTCCCCCCGCGCCCCGCGCTCCCGAACCCCCCGAACACACCTGAGCCGCCCCCTGTGCTGTGAGGGGGCGGCTCAGGTGTGTGGGAGCGGCTTTCGGCAGGCCTCTCAGTCGGCCGTCCCGAGGAAGTTCCGGAGTTCGTCCGGCAGGAGGGTGTTGCAGGACTGCTTGGCCTCCTGGGTCAGGGCGTCCTGCGTACAGGTGTAGTAGTCCCGGTACACCAGCTGTGCCGTGAAATTGGCGGCGACCAGGGCGAGCGCCAGGGAGGCCGTGACCAGCCCGCTCACCGCGGCCGTGGTCTGCGGACGGCCCGTCTGGGCCGGTGCCGGGGAGTCGGGGTCGGAGGCCGCGCGGGGCTTGGCGCGCAGGGCGCTGATCGCCCAGTACAGGGCGAGCGCGCCCAGCAGCAGCGCGACGTAGGGCCAGCTGAACAGAGCGAAGAAGAAGGCCCACATGCCGGACAGCAGGGAGTAACGCGCCCGGCGCTGGACCGGGTCCGTCGGGTCCCAGCGCGGTCCGGGACCCTGGGGGCCGCCGTTCCCGCCGCTCTGTCCCTCCGGGCTGCGCGGGCGATCGCCGAAGCCGCCCGAGGAACGACCGGGCTGCCGGTCACTCCACCGCCCGCCCCACGGGGAGCGGCCGCCGTCTGCCCGGCCGCCACCGTCACCGCCCTCGTCGCCGGACGGGTGCCGGGGCTGCCAGGGCTGGTCGGGGGTCCCCTCCGGGGGCGGCGCGAACGGGTTGCTCTCCTCGGAGCCACGGCGCCGCTCGCCGCCGCCGCCCTCGTCCCGGGGCGTCTCGGGCGGCGAGGAGTGGCGCTCCCGCAGCAGCACGGCGCCACGCTCCCCTCCCTGTGCCGACGGCTGGGGGAACGTGAGGAATCGCAGGCTGCGGTCCGGCATCAAGTGAGCGTCTTCCCCTTTTAACGAAGTGCGACTGATCGAGTACGGCTGACTACGGACGACTTCCACGGCTGAGCCGGAGTGTTCCGTCCGTTCTCCGGTCCCGGGTCCCCTCCTGGGAACGCTTGGTGCACAGGAGGCGTTCCCGGGCGACTCGAGCGTTCCCGGACGTCCGGGAACGCTCCCGGACCGGCTCTTCCCAGACGCTACCTTCCAGCCACGCCCCCGTCCCGTGAGGGCCGCCCAGTGTGCCGGTATCGTTGCTGACGGTCGGCCGCTTCGTAGGCTTCCCCGTATCCGGGGGAGTGAAGCATTCGTACGAATACACAAAGCGCTGTGCCTCCGACCGCACGAGCGCTCCCGAGAAAGGGCCCCACCGTGGCCGCCAAGCCCGTGGCCGAGCGCCCCAGGCGCCTCGTCGTGCTGGTCTCCGGATCCGGCACCAACCTGCAGGCGCTCCTCGACGAGATCGCCGCCACCGGCACCGAGGCGTACGGAGCCGAGATCGTGGCCGTCGGCGCCGACCGTGAGGGCATCGAGGGGCTCGCCCGCGCCGAGCGCGCCGGGCTGCCGACCTTCGTGTGCCGGGTCAAGGACTTCGCCGGCCGCCAGGAGTGGGACGCGGCGCTCGCCGAGGCGGTCTCCGCCCACGAGCCCGACCTCGTGGTGTCCGCCGGGTTCATGAAGATCGTGGGCAAGGAGTTCCTCGCGCGCTTCGGCGGGCGGTTCGTCAACACCCACCCCGCCCTGCTGCCCAGTTTTCCCGGAGCCCACGGCGTACGGGACGCGCTCGCGTACGGCGCCAGGGTCACCGGCTGCACCGTCCACTTCGTCGACGACGGTGTCGACACCGGGCCGATCATCGCGCAGGGCGTGGTGGAGGTCCGGGACGAGGACGACGAGAGCGCGCTGCATGAGCGCATCAAGGAAGTCGAGCGAAGGCTGCTCGTCGAGGTCGTGGGGCGGCTCGCCCGCAACGGCTATCGGATCGAGGGACGAAAGGTAGTTATCCAGTGACCGCCGAGAGCAACAAGCGGGCCATCCGACGGGCGCTCGTCAGCGTCTACGACAAGACCGGGCTCGAGGAGCTCGCCCGTGGCCTGCACGAGGCGGGCGTCGAACTCGTCTCCACCGGGTCCACGGCCGGCCGCATCTCCGCCGCGGGCGTCCCCGTCACCAAGGTCGAGGAGCTGACCGGCTTCCCCGAGTGCCTGGACGGCCGGGTCAAGACCCTGCACCCGAAGGTGCACGCCGGCATCCTCGCCGACCTGCGCCTCGACAGCCACCGGCAGCAGCTCGGCGAGCTGGGCGTGCAGCCGTTCGACCTGGTCGTGGTCAACCTCTACCCGTTCCGCGAGACCGTCGCCTCGGGTGCGACGCCCGACGAGTGCGTGGAGCAGATCGACATCGGCGGCCCCTCCATGGTCCGCGCCGCCGCCAAGAACCACCCGTCCGTCGCCGTGGTCACCGACCCCGCCCGGTACGCCGACGTCCTGTCCGCCGTCCGCGACGGCGGCTTCGACCTCACCACCCGCAAACGCCTGGCCGCGGAGGCCTTCCGGCACACGGCCGCGTACGACGTGGCGGTCGCCTCCTGGTTCGCCTCCGACTACGCCCCCGTCGACGAGTCGGAGTTCCCCGACTTCCTCGGCGCCACCTGGGAGCGCAAGAACACCCTGCGCTACGGCGAGAACCCGCACCAGCCCGCCGCTCTGTACGTCTCCGGCACCGGCGGCCTCGCCGAGGCCGAGCAGCTGCACGGCAAGGAGATGTCGTACAACAACTACACGGACACCGACGCCGCGCTGCGTGCCGCGTACGACCACGCCGAGCCGGCCGTCGCGATCATCAAGCACGCCAACCCGTGCGGCATCGCGACCGGCGCGGACGTCGCCGAGGCGCACCGCAAGGCGCACGCCTGTGACCCGCTGTCCGCGTTCGGCGGCGTGATCGCGGTCAACCGGCCGGTGTCCAAGGAGATGGCCGAGCAGGTCGCGGAGATCTTCACCGAGGTCATCGTCGCGCCGGACTACGAGGAGGGCGCCCTCGAGGCCCTCGGCAAGAAGAAGAACATCCGCGTGCTGCGCGCCCCCGCGGCCCCGGCCGCCCCCGTCGAGGTGAAGCCGATCGACGGCGGTGCCCTGCTCCAGGTCACCGACCGCCTCCAGGCCGAGGGCGACGACCCGGCCACCTGGACGCTGGCCAGCGGCGAGGCCCTCTCCGAGGCGGAGCTGGCCGAGCTGGCCTTCGCGTGGCGGGCCTGCCGGGCCGTGAAGTCCAACGCGATCCTGCTCGCCAAGGACGGCGCCTCGGTCGGCGTCGGCATGGGCCAGGTCAACCGCGTCGACTCCGCGAAGCTGGCGGTGGAACGGGCCGGCGCCGAGCGCGCCCGGGGTGCCTATGCCGCCTCGGACGCCTTCTTCCCCTTCCCGGACGGCCTGGAGATCCTCACCGAGGCGGGCGTCAAGGCCGTGGTCCAGCCGGGCGGTTCGGTCCGTGACGAGCAGGTCGTCGAGGCGGCGAAGAAGGCCGGCGTGACGATGTACTTCACGGGCACGCGCCACTTCTTCCACTGACGGATCGTCCGCCCGGCCGCTCACACGGGCGACCGGGTGGACGCACCCCCTGCTTGTCCACCTCGTACCGGCCGGCCTCGGGGACACCACGGGCGCGCCGGCCCGGGCCGGCGACGGCCCCCTGCCGCTTCCGCCGTTTCCGGATCCGCTCGCCCCGGACGCGCCGAGGGCCGTGCCCCACCCGTTCGGGGAGACACGGCCCTCGGAGGCGGTGTGCTCGGGTCGGTCGCCCTCAGTAGCGCGGGCGGTTGAACCAGCCGCTGCCCGCGGCGTTGCCGACGAACACGGCGATCAGGATCGCCAGCACCGTGTGGATCAGGCCCACGAAGATGAAGGGGTAGATGCCGAGGATGGCGGTGATGATGCCGAAGATCAGCGCGGTGACGCGGACACCGTTGCCGCCCTTGCCGAACTTGACGGCCAGCACGAGCGCGAACACGCCCCACGCCAGCGCGAACAGGGCCAGACCCCAGAGCAGGCCGGACGAGTAGTCGGAGAGCTGCTCGAACGCGGGCTCCTCACTCAGCGCCGGGTCGTTCTTCGCGGCTTCCACGCCCGCGGCACTGATCGCGAACAGCGCCACGCCGATGAGTTGCAGGCCCACGATGACCCACAGCAGCACACGTGCCGTGCTCACCGTTCCCGGCATGGACGTCGGTATCGGGGCACCGGGGTAGGCGCCCACCGGCGGCGCCGCCGGATAGCCGTACCCCTGCTGGGGCTGCTGGGGCTGCTGGGGATAGCCGTACCCGGGGGCGGCAGGGGGCTGCTGGCCCTGCGGCGGCTGTCCGTAGGGGTTGTTCGGGTCGCCGAAACTCATGGCGCTTCTTCCTCCGTTGTCGCTGCGGGTGCGGGGACGACGCGGGGCGCAGTTCGGAGGAAGTTCTGCAGACGCGGTCCGTCCCCCCGGTTCTTGCCCGCGGCACCGTGTCGTTCATCGTTCTTGACCGATCTGCCGATTGTCCAGCCGCAGGCGGTATGTGTTGTGCAAGTGCAACATTGCTGATCTTGGCCGGATACAGGTGAAACATGACCGGTCCGAGGGTGGACTGAGGGTGAAATGTGGGATTGCGAACCCCGCGGTCGCCGGGGACGAGCCGGGGACGCGTCCGGAACGCGGGCGGAGCGCGGTCGCAGCACGGGCTGAGCGCGTCCGGAGTGCGGGCCGAACGCGCGCGGATTGGAACCGGGGCCCGGTCATCCGCGAGGATGGGTCCATGACCGCCCAGATTCTCGATGGCAAGGCCACCGCAGCAGCGATCAAGTCCGATCTGACCGCCCGCGTGGCGGCGCTGAAGGAGAAGGGCGTCACGCCCGGCCTCGGCACGATCCTCGTCGGCAACGATCCCGGCAGCCAGAAGTACGTCGCGGGCAAGCACCGCGACTGCGCCCAGGTCGGCATCGCCTCCATCCAGCGGGAGCTGCCCGACACGGCCACGCAGGAGGAGATCGAGGCGGTCGTCCGCGACCTGAACGAGGACCCGGCCTGCACCGGATACATCGTCCAGCTGCCGCTGCCCAAGGGCATCGACGAGAACCGCATCCTCGAACTCATGGACCCGGACAAGGACGCCGACGGTCTCCACCCGATGAACCTCGGCCGCCTCGTCCTGAACGAGCCCGCCCCGCTGCCCTGCACCCCCAACGGTGTCCTCACCCTGCTGCGCCGCTACGGCGTGGAGATCAAGGGCGCCGAGGTCGTGGTCGTCGGCCGCGGAGTGACCATCGGCCGCCCGATGCCGCTGCTGCTGACCCGGCGCAGCGAGAACGCCACCGTGACCCAGTGCCACACCGGTACCCGCGACCTGTCGGCGCACCTGAAGCGCGCGGACATCATCGTCGCCGCCGCCGGCTCCGCCCATCTCGTCCGCGCGGAGGACGTCAAGCCCGGCGCGGCCGTCCTGGACGTCGGGGTCTCCCGCAACGCCGAGGGCAAGATCGTGGGTGACGTCCACCCGGACGTGGCCGAGGTGGCCGGCTGGGTCTCCCCGAACCCCGGCGGTGTCGGCCCGATGACCCGGGCCCAGCTGCTGGTCAACGTGGTGGAGGCGGCGGAGCGCAGTGTCGGCTGACAGCGAGGCCCGCGAGTCGCGGGCACCCGGGTCGGAGCCGGAGCCGACGCCGGAGCAGCCTCAGGCACCGGAGCCGGCGCAGGCCGAGACCGGCACGGTCCCCGACCTCGCCGAGGCCCCCGATCCCGTCAGCGCGCCCGACGCCGAGGGGAAGCCGCGGCGTACCACCCGCCGCTTCCCGCGGTTCACCAGGGACACCGCCCGCCCGGAGGGCGGTGGCCGGGCCGCCCCCGGCGACGCCCCCGCGCCCGCCAGGCAGTGGCCGATCCTCGCCGTGCTGCTCACGGCCGGCCTCGGCCTGCTGCTGACCGTGTTCGACCTGTTCCGGATCGGCACGCTGCTGATCGGTGTGGCGCTGCTGGCGGGCGGTGTGCTCCGCTGGGCGCTGCCGGACGTCGGCATGCTCGCCGTGCGCTCCCGCTTCACGGACATCGTCACGTACGGCGTGCTGGGACTGGTGATCGTGCTGCTGGCGCTGATGGTGCAGCCCAGGCCGTTGCTGGAGATCCCGTTCCTGGAGGACACCCTGCACTTCACGGTCAGCGGCCAGTGGTCGGGGCCTGTCCCGGGATGATCCGGGGAATCCGGGGGACGTAGCGGAACGGTCACTTCCGTGCCACAGCGCCCGGACAGCCGTTGAACAGCGGGTTCGGCGTGCAGGAAGGTTGTTTCCGGCGGTGGCCCGCCCTTTCACGGGGGTGAGGACGGGCCGCCGTTCACGACAGGGCGGACGTTTCGGACGACCGGTGGGGCCGATGCGACAATCCTGACGACCCCGGACAATCCGTGCCGCCCTCCCGCGTTGTGCCCGATTCCGTTCGGTCGAGGGGGCTGCCGGTGGGAGACTGGGCCACGAGCGAGCGCGCGACGGCGCATGCCCGCGGCCCTGACGCTCCTGTGCGCCCCCATCCCGGGAACTGAGATCCTGACCGGCGGCATCCATGTAGGTAGCCGGAACGGCGACTGGGCAGAGGGCCACCACGCGCGAGGGACATACCAGTACGACCGGGGGAAGAGGGGGGAAGCAATGCCTCGTTGGAAGGCCTTGCCGGATGAACTCGATCCGCAGATCAGGGAGTTCACGAGCCAGCTCAGGCGCGTCGTGGACCGCAGCGGCCTGAGCGTCGCGTCGGTCTCCGACCGCACGGGCTACAGCAAGACGTCCTGGGAGCGTTATCTGAACGGCCGGCTGCTCGCGCCCAAGGGCGCGATCGTGGCTCTGGCCGAGGTCACCGGAACCAATCCGGTGCACCTGACCACCATGTGGGAGCTGGCCGAGCGGGCCTGGAGCCGCTCGGAGATGCGGCACGACATGACGATGGAGGCGATCAGGATCTCGCAGGCGCGCTCCGCGCTGAGCGAGCTCGCCGGACCGTCGTCGAGCGGCGGGGGCGGCAGGAGCCGCAAAGGCGGTGGCGCCTCGGTCCGGCCGGGCGTCGCCGGACCGGCCGGCGTCTCATCGGGCGTGCCGCCGCAGCCGACGGCCTCGGACGTCCGTGACGCCTCCGGGGCGAACTCCTGGGGCATGGCCGGGTACGCCGGGCCCGCCCCGGCGGGCCGCAGCGGCGCCGCTGCCCCTCCCGCGCCACCCCGGAGCGGCGGAGGCCGTGGCGGCTCCAACGGCCCGGACGGCAAGCGGCGGACGGGGATGTTCCTCACGGGTGCCGTCGGAGTGCTGGTGGTGATCGCCGCCGCGTTCTACGTCACCGGGAACGAGGACGGCAGGAAGGGCGAGGCCGGGAAGTCCCCCTCGCCCACCGCCTCCGCCCCCGCGGAACTGCCCGCCGGGGTGAAGTGCAGCGGCGACAGCTGTGACGGCAAGGACGCGGAGAACATGGGGTGCAGCGGCGACCTCGTGACCACCACGCAGACGGCGACCGTCGGCGCCACCACGGTCGAGGTCCGCTACAGCAAGACCTGCGGGGCCGCGTGGGGCCGTGTCACCCAGGCCACGCAGGGGGACGAGATCGAGATCGCCGGTGGGAAGTCGAAGCAGAGCGACAGCATCACCGAGGTCGGCGACACGGTCGCCTACACCCCGATGATGGCGGTCGAGAGCGCCGCACAGGCCAAGGCCTGCGTGGTACTGGCCTCCGGCGAGGAGGGGTGTACGGAGTAGGGCGGTGTGCTGAGGCGGCGACCCGCCGGCGAGCCGGGCGCGCTGTGAGGCCGCCCGTGAAGTTCGTGGCGCGGTGTGCGCATGGGACGGCGGATCCGGGGCACGTGAACCTCACCCCCACGGGAGTCCGGCACGATCGGTCCCCCGATCGGCGGCCGCCTCCGCCCCTCTCCCGGACAGGCGGCCGCCTTCCCCGGGCACGCTCGTGTACACGTTCGTCACTCTGTGGGACTGACCACACGGAGCCTGGGCGTCCACGATCGTGGATGCCGCGATAGCCTGACCGCTGGATCTCTTGACGCCAAGAGATCGATCACCGGCACTCACCACGATGCCCCATCCGCGCCGGTGACCGATCATCGTGGCGGGCACCGGTCACGCGCCGGAGCGGGATCCGTATCCCGGGGCCGGGACGCCCCACCGCCAGCTGTCATACGGAGAACGCCATGACCCGCACTCCCGTGAACGTCACCGTCACCGGCGCGGCCGGCCAGATCGGTTACGCCCTCCTCTTCCGCATCGCCTCAGGCCAGCTGCTCGGCGCGGACGTGCCGGTCAAGCTGCGCCTGCTGGAGATCACCCCCGCGCTCAAGGCGGCCGAGGGCACGGCCATGGAGCTGGACGACTGCGCGTTCCCGCTCCTGCAGGGCATCGACATCACGGACGACCCGAACGTGGCCTTCGACGGCGCCAACGTCGCCCTGCTCGTGGGTGCCCGCCCGCGCACCAAGGGCATGGAGCGCGGTGACCTCCTGGAGGCCAACGGCGGCATCTTCAAGCCGCAGGGCCAGGCCATCAACGCCCACGCCGCGGACGACGTCCGGGTGCTGGTGGTGGGCAACCCGGCCAACACCAACGCGCTCATCGCCCAGGCCGCCGCCCCGGACGTACCGGCCGAGCGCTTCACCGCGATGACCCGTCTGGACCACAACCGCGCGCTGACCCAGCTGGCGAAGAAGACGGGCTCGACGGTCGCCGACATCAAGCGCCTGACCATCTGGGGCAACCACTCCGCCACCCAGTACCCGGACATCTTCCACGCCACCGTCGCCGGCAAGAACGCCGCCGAGGTGGTGAACGACGAGAAGTGGCTGGCCGAGGACTTCATCCCGACCGTCGCCAAGCGCGGTGCCGCGATCATCGAGGCCCGTGGCGCCTCGTCGGCCGCCTCCGCCGCCAACGCGGCCATCGACCACGTCCACACCTGGGTCAACGGCACCGCGGACGGCGACTGGGTCTCCATGGGTATCCCCTCGGACGGCTCCTACGGCGTCCCGGAGGGCCTGATCTCCTCCTTCCCGGTCACCGTGAAGGACGGCACGTACGAGATCGTCCAGGGTCTGGAGATCAACGACTTCTCCCGCGCCCGCATCGACGCCTCCGTCAAGGAGCTCGAGGAGGAGCGCGAGGCGGTCCGCGGCCTCGGCCTCATCTGATCACTCCGTCCGGCCACGGACCACGGGCCCCGCACCGGTACCGACCGGTGCGGGGCCCGTCCGCACAGGGGGCAAAGTTCTGGCCAGAGCTTGACGCGTGTCACACGATCGCACCCTTGACAAACCAGTTCCCCTTGGCCTAGCGCCTCCCGTATGCTGATGGCTCGTCAACCCTTCTGTCACCGAAGGCGTACGCAGCATCGGGGGACTGGCATGACCACTGTCCACGTGCCACAGCAACCGCACCACCCGGACGGCCCGGCCCCGCCGGAGGTGCTGTCCGTCCCGCCGCACGCGAGCGAGGCGACCCGGCTGCTGTGCGGGGGCGTCTACCTGGACCCCGACTACCGCGACCGCGTCATCGACGAGCTGTATCTCCACGAACAACGCTTCGTGGCGCCCTCGCTGGGCATCGATGCCGCCCGGGTCCTCGCCCATGCGCTGCGGGCCCGCCGCCAGGAGCTGCGCTGGTCCGCGGGGATCGCCGGGCTCTGGGCGGTGGGCATGGTGGTGACCGGCGGGCTGCTGGCCGGCCTGTTGCTGGCCGGCCTGCTGCTCGGCCTCGCGCCCTGGGTCAGGGGCGGTGCCCAGCCGCCGCCCCCGCACCGGCAGCTGCCCGCATCCGTGCTGAGCTGGGGAGGCCGCGTCCTCTTCGCGGTGTACGCGGTGCTGGTCGTCGCCACGGCCTTCGGGGCCGGTCCCGGCGGCTCCGGTTCCTCGTCCGGCTCGTACGGCTCGTACGGCTCGTACGGATCGAGCGATCTCGACGGTCTGGGTCTGCCCTTCGTCGAGGCGGTCGACCCCTGGCGTGCCTGGCTGGGTATCGGTGTCGTCGTCCTGGTCGCGTGGTGTGCGACGGCCCAGCGTGACGGGTTCGCCCGCGTATTGGGCATGGAGCTGTCCCCGCAGCACTTCCCGGATGTGGCGAACGACCCCGCGGAAAGGGGAGAGGGGGAGCGATTCACCCGGCTGATGCGGCGTGTCCGACGGGAGCAGCACACTCCGCTGATCATGTACGACGAGGAGCGTCCGTTCTGCGGAGCGGGAGCCGCGCACGACACCTGGGTGCTCGCCGTGGAGCTCCGGCCGGACGAGGAGCTGAAGAACCGGCAGCCGCTCGGCAACCGCGTGATCCTCGACCGGGTCCGGCCACTGATCGAGCAGCTCCGTGAACCGGCCGAGCACGCGAGCACCCCTGTGCGCGACCGGCTGCGCGGACTGGAGATCGACGAGTGCGTGTTCCTCCCCGTGGAGGGATTGACCGACCGTGACCAGGCCACCTACACGACGGAGGCGTTCGGGCAGCACCTGCTGCGGGCAGTCGAGGAGGGCGGCGAGAAGCGGCGGCACTTCCTGCGGGTCCGGGTCGGCGCCTGGGGGGAGGAACTGGGCGTCACGGTGTACGTGCGGGTCCACACCCAGGGCCGCATGCTCATGCTGGAGATCGCCCCGCACGTCATGCCCCCGGTGCGCCGGGAGTTCAAACGCGCCGACCATGTCGCGCACGCGGTCCGTACCGGCCCGACGCTGGACAGGATCGTCTCGGCGGCCACCCTGATGCCCGGCTCCGCGGGCCGGGCTCTGGTCTCCCTGTTCCGTGGCGCGGTCTTCGGGTGGCGGCTGCTCACCGGGGGACACCGGAGCGCGCTGCCCGAGGGGCCCGCCCTGTCGGTGCGCGAGTTGGCCGCGACGGCCGCGAAGTCCACGTTCCAGGAGATGGACGTGGCCCGCTATCTCCGGAGCATTCAGGACCGTGTCGGGCATGGGGTACGGCTGGCGCTCGCCGACGCCGGTTATGAGACCGGCGAGTTCGTCCAGAAGATCGTGAACATCAGCAACGGCGCGGTCAGCATCAACCGGGTCGAGGGCTCCACCTTCGCCATCGGTGAGAACTCCAGCGCCACCACCGGCGGCCCCGTGCCGCAGAGGGGAGCCTCCGACGATGACGGCACGTGAGGAGCCGGGCGTCCGCCTGGGGGACGTCCACGGCAGTACCTTCGCCATCGGCAGCAACGCGCACGCGGAGAGCCACCACGGCACCCCGGCGCCGCGCGACGCCGCCGCGGAGGAACTGCTCACCGCGGTACGGGAACTGCGGGCCGATCTGGCCCGGCTGCGGCAGAGCGAGCAGACCGCACGCCTGGATGAGGCCCTGGCGGACACCGAGGAGGAGATCGGCCGGACCGGTACGGCCGCGGAGAGCCGTCGGCGGCGGCTGCGCGATCTGCTCGCGGACGCCGAAACCATCACGGGACTGCTCGCCTCGGCGGGGACCGTGGCGGGCCTGCTCGGGATGTGACGCCGACGGGCGACACGACGAGGGGAACGCGAAGAGCGAGGGAAACGAGGGGGAAGCGATGGGCGGAGGACCGCGGTACTGGAACGAGGAGGCCCAGCGCTGGGAGGAGGGGGGCCCGGGGGAACGAGGAGGGACGGAGGGCGCGGCCGCACCGGCCGCACCGCCGCCCCCTGCAGCCCCGTCGCCCCCGGCTGCTCCGCCCTCCGGCACTCCCACCCTCACGGGCCTCCAGTGGCCGGGCGGCGGTACCCCGCCGCCCGCGCCGGCTGCCCGGGCGTCCCCCGAGCTGCCCCACACCCTCGGGGGAGAGCCCGTCCCGCCCGGGCCCCCGGCGCCGGCTCGGCACGGGCTCGACCGGAGGCGGCTGTGGGTCGTGATGGGCGGGGCCGCCGTGGTCGGGGTGGTCGTGGGACTGGTGCTGATCCAGACCCTGGGAGGCGGCGAGGGGGCGCACGGCCAGGGAGACGGCAAGGCCCCCTCGGTGAGCGTGTCACAGCCCGCCGGGTCCGGGACCTTTGGACCGGAGGAGCCGCCCGCCCCGAGCCGGCCGTCGTCCTCCACCGACCGGACCGGGCCGTCCACCCCGGACCCGGACAGCACCGTCCCCGCCGGTTACGACCGGTACGCCGACTCCGAGGGCTTCACCGTCGCCCGCCCCGCGGGATGGATCCGTAGCAGCGTGTCCTCCCAGTACGGCATGGACGTGGTCAACTACCGCAGTCCCGACGGCGGCAGGCGGCTCCAGGTGTTCGAGGTGGCGGAGCCCTCGCCCGACGCGTCGCACGAACTGTTCCTCTCCGACGCCACCCCGAAGGCCCCCGGATTCGAGCAGCTCTCCCTGGAGACACTGGACGACGGCGACTTCACCGGCTCCCGGCTGGAGTACCTCGCCGACTCGTTCAGGGAAGAGCCCGACATCGGAACCTGGCACGTCGTCGACCTGCGCTTCCAGGCCGCCGACGGCAAGCTGTACGCGCTCGCCGCCTACGGGGCCGACGCCGACGGTCACGAGGACGAGCGCGAGCTGATCCGGATCGCCCTCGAACACTTCTGCCCGCCGGACACCACCTGTGGGACGGCCACGAGCCCCGGCTGAACCGAACCCGGCCGGAGACAGGGGATGTTTTCAGCCGTTTTGCTCGCATGATGTGTGGCGTTGCGCACTTCCCGCAGGGAATCGCGCATGCATTCGGGTCCTGCGGGAAGGCGCCATCCCGTTCCGTGGGTGACGCCCGTGTGACTCGACCTGGTCACCGGACCTGTGTCACTCATGGGCGCTGAACAGGAACGGAAGGCAGCAGTCGATCATGGCGGACAGTACAGAGCTCCAGGTGCGCACCTCGATCCACGCGGGAGGCGAGTGGCGGGCGGCCCTCTCGGGAGCCACCCGCGAGATCCTCGACCCCGCGGACGCGCTGCCGTTCGCCGTGGTCGCGGAGGGCGACGAGAAGGACGCCGACCTGGCGGTGGCCGCCGCCCGGCGGGCGTTCGACGAGGGCCCGTGGCCGCACACCCCCGTCGCCGAACGGGCCGCGCTGTTGCGCCGCGTCGCCGGTCTCCTCGTCCGGGACAGGGAGACGCTCGGCCTGTTGGAGAGCCGGGACGCGGGCAAGACCGTCGAGGAGGGGCGCGTCGACATCGACTGTGTCGCCGACGCCTTCCGCTACTTCGCCGATCTGGTCGCCGGGGAGGCCCCCGGCCGGGTCGTCGACGCGGGCTCCACCGACGTCCACAGCGTCGTCGTGCACGAGCCCGTCGGCGTCTGCGCCATGATCACGCCCTGGAACTATCCGCTGCTCCAGGCCAGCTGGAAGATCGCCCCCGCCCTCGCGGCCGGCAACACCTTCGTCGTCAAGCCCAGCGAGATCACCCCGCTGACCACCGTGGCGCTCATCGACCTGCTGATCGAGGCGGGGCTGCCCACCGGGGTCGCCAACATCGTCACCGGGCCCGGCCACACCGTCGGCGCCCGGCTCGCCGAGCACCCCGACGTCGACCTGGTCTCCTTCACCGGCGGACTGGTCAGCGGCACCAAGGTCGCCCAGGCCGCCGCGCCGAGCGTGAAGAAGGTCGCCCTCGAACTCGGCGGCAAGAACCCCAACGTGGTCTTCGCCGACGCCTGCGCCACCAGGGACGGCTTCGACACCGCCGTCGACCAGGCGCTCAACGCGGCCTTCATCCACAGCGGCCAGGTCTGCTCGGCGGGTGCCCGGCTCATCGTCGAGGAGTCGGTCCGCGACCGCTTCGTCACCGAACTCGCCCGCCGCGCCGAGAAGATCAGGCTCGGCCGGGGCACCGCGGACGGCGTCGAGTGCGGACCGCTGGTCTCCGAGCAGCAGCGCGACAGGATCGAGGCGTATGTCGCCTCCGCGCTGAAGGAGGGGGCGGTGCTGCGCTCCGGCGGCAAGCGGCCCGAGCCGTCCGCCGACCGGCCCGAGGCCGGCTACTTCTACGAGCCGACCGTCCTCGACCACTGCCACCGCGAGATGCGGGTCGTGCGCGAGGAGGTGTTCGGACCGGTCCTCACCGTCGAGACCTTCCGCACCGAGGACGAGGCCGTGGCCCTCGCCAACGACACCGAGTACGGGCTGGCCGGCGCCGTCTGGACCGCCGACGCGGGACGCGCCCGGCGGGTGGCCGGACGGCTGCGCCACGGCACCGTGTGGATCAACGACTTCCACCCCTACCTCCCGCAGGCGGAGTGGGGCGGCTTCGGCAAGAGCGGAGTGGGCCGCGAACTCGGCCCGGCCGGCCTCGCCGAGTACCGCGAGACCAAGCACGTCTACCAGAACCTCGCGCCGAAGCCGGTGCGTTGGTTCGCGGGCTGAGCCGCCACCGCCGAGCGGCCCCCGGAGTGAACGCGGTGCGTGCGGCCCGGGCCGCACGCACCGCGTGACGCCGTACTGCCTCGAACGCACTGCTCCGAACGCACTGCTTCGAACAACACCCCTGACCAGGGCTCTGCTCGAGGTCCCGCCGACATCGCTCGGCACCCTTCGTTCCCCTGTTCCGTCCCCCGAGTCCCCGTAGGAGCAATTTCCATGCCGGATCGCACCCGCGAACGCACGTACGACTACGTTGTCATCGGAGGTGGTACCGCAGGGTCCGTCATCGCCTCCCGGCTGACCGAGAACCCGGACGTCACCGTCGCGGTCATCGAGGGCGGCCCCAGCGACGTCGGCCGCGACGACGTGCTGACCCTGCGCCGCTGGATGGGCCTGCTCGGCGGCGAGCTGGACTACGACTACCCCACCACCGAGCAGCCGCGCGGCAATTCGCACATCCGGCACAGCCGGGCCCGGGTCCTCGGCGGATGCTCCTCGCACAACACCCTGATCGCCTTCAAGCCGCTCCCGTCCGACTGGGACGAGTGGGAGCAGGCCGGCGCCAAGGGCTGGGGTGCGGTGCAGATGGAGGCGTACTACGCCCGGCTCGAGAACAACATCGTCCCGGTCGACGAGAAGGACCGGAACGCCATCGCCCGTGACTTCGTCGACGCCGCCCAGGGCGCGCTGGGCGTGCCGCGGGTCGAGGGCTTCAACAAGAAGCCGTTCGACGACGGCGTCGGCTTCTTCGACCTCGCCTACCACCCGGAGGACAACAAGCGCTCCTCGGCGTCGGTCGCGTACCTGCACCCGGTGATGGAGGAACGCCCCAACCTGACGATCATGCTGGAGACCTGGGCGTACCGGCTGGAGCTGAACGGCACGCGCGCCGAGGGCGTCCACGTCCGCACCAAGGACGGCGAGGAGATCCTCGTACGGGCCCGGGGCGAAGTCCTGCTGTGCGCCGGCGCGGTCGACTCGCCCCGGCTGCTGCTGCACTCCGGCATCGGTCCGAAGGCCGACCTGGAGGCGCTCGGCATACCCGTGGCGCACGACCTCCCCGGGGTCGGCGAGAACCTGCTCGACCACCCCGAGTCGGTGATCGTCTGGGAGACGAACGGACCCATCCCGGACAACTCCGCGATGGACTCCGACGCGGGCCTGTTCGTGCGCCGCGACCCCGAACACGCGGGCCCCGACCTGATGTTCCACTTCTACCAGATCCCGTTCACGGACAATCCGGAGCGACTGGGCTACCAGCGGCCGGAGTTCGGCGTCTCCATGACCCCGAACATCCCCAAGCCGAAGAGCCGCGGCAGGCTCTACCTGACCAGCGCCGACCCCGAGGTCAAGCCCGCGCTGGACTTCCGCTACTTCACCGACGAGGACGACTACGACGGCCGTACCCTCGTCGACGGCATCCGCATCGCCCGCGAGATCGCGAAGACCGAGCCGCTGGCCCACTGGCTCAAGCGCGAGGTGGCCCCCGGCCCGGACATCACGGGCGACGAGGAGCTCAGCGAGTACGCCCGCAAGGTCGCCCACACCGTCTACCACCCGGCGGGCACCTGCAAGATGGGCGCGGCGGACGACGAAACAGCCGTCGTCGACCCCGAGTTGAGGATTCGCGGCCTGCAGGGCATCCGGATCGCCGACGCCTCCGTCTTCCCGACCATGACCGCCGTGAACCCGATGATCGGCGTGCTGATGGTCGGCGAGCGGGCCGTCGATCTGATCGGGAGTGATGCGTGATGAGTACCGCCGCTGCTCCAGCCACTCCTGCCGCTCCCGCCGGCTCGGAGGCCGACTCACCCGTCTTCTCCGTCGACGGGCTGTGGAAGGTCTTCGGCCCGAAGGCCGACCGCGTGCCCGGCGACCCCGAACTCGCCGCGCTCGACCCGGCCGCACTGCGCGCCCGCACCGGCTGCACGGCCGCCGTCCGGGACGTCGGCTTCGACGTCCGCAAGGGCGAGGTCTTCGTCGTCATGGGCCTGTCCGGCTCCGGCAAGTCCACGCTGGTGCGCTGCCTGACCCGGCTGATCGAGCCGACCGCGGGCACCGTCGCCATCGACGGCGAGGACGTCCGCGCCATGGACAAGGCACGGCTGCGCGAACTGCGCCGGCACCGCGCCGCCATGGTCTTCCAGCACTTCGGGCTGCTGCCGCACCGCACCGTCCTCGACAACGTGGCCTACGGCCTGGAGATCCAGGGCATGGGCAAGGCGCAGCGACGCGAGAAGGCCGCCGAGGTCGTCGCCAAGGTCGGCCTGGAGGGCATGGAACAGCGCAGACCCGCCCAGCTCTCCGGCGGCCAGCGTCAGCGCGTCGGGCTCGCCCGCGCCCTCGCCGTCGACCCCGAAGTGCTGCTGTTCGACGAGCCGTTCAGCGCGCTCGACCCCCTCATCCGGCGCGACATGCAGGAGGAGGTGATCCGGCTGCACCGCGAGGAGAACCGCACGATGGTTTTCATCACCCACGACCTCGGCGAGGCCCTGAAGCTGGGCGACCGCATCGCCCTCATGCGCGACGGACGGGTGGTCCAGCTGGGCACCCCCGAGGAGATCGTGGGCTCGCCCGCCGACGACTACGTCCGTGACTTCGTCCGGGACGTCCCGCGCGAACAGGTCCTCACCGTCCGTACGGCCATGCGCCCCGCCTCCTCGGCGGAAGCGGCCGGCAGCGGCCCCGCCGTCCGCCCGGACGCCACGGTGGCGGAGGCCGTCGAAGCCGTCGCCCGCGGGGGCGGTCCGGCCCGGGTCCTCGACGAGGGCCGTTGCCTGGGCGTCGTCGACTCCGACGCGCTGCTGTCGGTGATCGCGGGAACGGAGCAGCCCGCCGGGACGGAGCTGCCCAAGGAGGCCGTCTGATGGCGACCGCCACCGCAGTCGTCCCCCGGACCGGCCGGTCCGGTCTGCTCGGACACCTCGCCGTGCGCAAGCTCCTGCTGCTCACCGTGGCCGCCGGGGTCCTCGTCCCGTTCGCCGTCGCGCGCTGGGCCGGCGGCAGCTGGCCCGAGGCGCTGACCGTGGACGTCTCCGGACCGCTGGCCGAAACCAGCGACTGGATCATCGACAACCGGGACTCCCACCCCCTCTTCCTGTACTTCTTCGGCCACGTCAGCAACGTCGTCGTCGTCACCGTACGGGTCGTCTACCTCGCCCTCCTCGCCGTCGGATGGGCGGGGGTGACCGCTCTCGCCGGGCTCGTCGCCTGGCGCGTCGCGGGCATCCGCCTCGCACTCGGCACCGCCGTCGCGTTCCTCGCCTGCGGACTGCTCGGCATGTGGGTGCCCACCATGCAGACGCTCGCCCTGATGGTGGTCGCGGTCACCGCGTCCGTCGTCGTCGGCGCGCTGCTCGGGCTCGCCGCCGGGCTCTTCGACCGGATGGACCGCGTCCTGCGCCCGGTCCTGGACACCATGCAGGTGCTCCCCGCCTTCGCCTACCTCCTGCCGGTCGTGCTGATCTTCGGCATCGGCGTCCCGGCCGCCGTCCTCGCCACGGTCGTCTACGCCGCGCCGCCCATGGCCCGGCTGACCGCGCTCGGTCTGCGGGGCGCCGACAAGGAGGTGCTGGAGGCGGTCGAGTCGCTCGGCACCACGTCCCGCCAGCGCCTGCTGACCGCCCGCATCCCGCTGGCCCGCAAGGAACTCCTCCTGGGGCTCAACCAGACGATCATGATGGCGCTGTCCATGGCCGTCATCGCCTCGGTGATCGGCGCGGGCGGTCTCGGCGACCGCGTCTACCAGGCGCTGGCCTCCGTCGACGTGGGCGCGGCCCTCGCCGCCGGCATCCCGATCGTGCTGCTCGCCGTCGTCCTCGACCGGGTGACCGGCGCGGCCGGGGCGAACCTCGGCCGGGCGCCCAGGCCCCGCACGCACTGGCTGTACGTCGTGGCCGGCGCCGCGGCCGTGGCCGTCGCCGGACGGCTGACGGCACGCCTGGAGTGGCCCGACGGATGGGTCGTGTCCATCATCGAACCGGTCAACCGGGCCGTCGGCTGGATGACCGACCACCTGTACTCGGGCGTCCCCGTCATCGGCGGCACCGCCGACTGGGCCGCCCGCTTCACCACCTGGGTCCTCGACCCGATCCGCGACGGACTGCAGTGGCTGCCCTGGTGGTCGGTGCTGCTCGTCGTCGCCGCCCTGGCCTGGCTGATCGGCACCTGGCGCACCGCGCTCACCGCCGTCCTCGCCATGGCCGCCATCGGAGTGCTCGGCGTGTGGAACCCGGCCCTCGACACGCTCTCCCAGGTCCTCGCGGCCGTCGCCGTCACCCTGGTCATCGGCTTCGCGACGGGCATCGCCGCGGCACGCAGCGACCGCGTCGACCGTCTGCTGCGGCCCGTGCTGGACGTGTTCCAGACGATGCCGCAGTTCGTGTACCTGATCCCGGTCGTCGCCCTGTTCGGCGTCGGCCGCGCCCCCGCCGTCGCCGCGGCCGTCGTCTACGCGCTGCCGGCCGTCGTCCGCATCACCGCGCAGGGGCTGCGCCAGGTCGACCCGGCGGCCCTGGAGTCGGCCCGCTCGCTCGGCGCGACCAGCGCCCAGCAGCTGCGCCAGGTCCAGCTCCCGCTGGCCCGCCCGGCGCTGCTCCTCGCCGTCAACCAGGGCGTGGTCCTGGTCCTCGCCGTCGTCATCATCGGCGGCATGGTCGGCGGCGGCGCACTCGGCTACGACGTCGTCTTCGGCCTCGCCCAGGGCGACCTGGCGACCGGCCTGGTCGCCGGTGCCGCGATCGTCTGCCTGGGCCTGATGCTCGACCGGGTGACCCAGCCCACCGAACGCCGCGCGAAGAAGGGAGCCTGACATGCGACGCCGTACGACCTCCGCGGTGGCCGGAGCCTTCGCGCTCGCGCTGCTCACCGGTTGCGGTGCCGCGGACATGACCAAGCAGGCCTCGCCGTACGCCAACGCCAAGGGCGCCCGGACGGTGAACCTGGCGGTGCAGTCCTGGGTGGGTTCCCTGGCCAACGTGGCCGTCGCCCAGCACCTGCTGGAGAACGAGCTCGGCTACCGCGTCGACATCGTCCAGGTCGACGAGGTGCCCGCCTGGGACGCGCTCAGCCAGGGCCGGGTCGACGCGATCCTGGAGGACTGGGGCCACCCCGAACAGGAACAGCTGTACGTCGAGGAGAAGAAGACGATCGCGCGCGGCGGCGACCTCGGGGTCACCGGGCACATCGGCTGGTTCATCCCGACGTACTTCGCCGAACAGCATCCCGACCTGAAGAGCTGGAAGGACCTCAACAAGTACGCCGACCGGTTCCGCACCGCGGAGAGCGGCGGCAAGGGCCAGCTGATGGACGGCTCACCGGCCTACCTCACCCACGACAAGGCGCTGGTGAAGAACCTGGAGCTGGACTTCAAGGTGGTGTTCGCCGGCTCCGAGGCCGCGCTGCTCACCCAGATCAAGCAGTTCGCCAAGGAGAAGAAGCCCTTCCTCACCTACTGGAACACCCCCCACTGGCTGTTCGAGAAGGTGCCGATGACCGAGGTGATGCTGCCCCCGTACGAGGAGGGCTGCGACGCCGATCCGGCGAAGGTCGCCTGCGCCTACCCGACCGCCCCGCTGCAGAAGTACCTGAACGCGGACTTCGCGCAGGACGGCGGCGAGGCGGCGGACTTCCTGAAGAAGTTCGAATGGTCCACCGAGGACCAGAACGAGGTCTCCCTGATGATCGCCGACCAGAAGCTGACACCTCAGGAGGCGGCGGAGAAGTGGGTGGACGGGCACGAGTCCACCTGGAAGAAGTGGCTGTCCTGACGGCCGGGCCGGTCCGGGCATGACGCGTGGCCCCGTGCCCACCGAGCACGGTGGGCACGGGGCCACACTCCGGACGCCCCGTGCAGAGCCCTTCCCGGAGGGTTCCGGGGGCGCACCAAGCGCGCACGGGAGGCCAAAAGCCGTGAAACACCGGGGGAGCGAGGCCGGCACCGGGGGTCTCGCGGACACGTCGGACGGGCGGCGCCTAGGCTGTCCGCCGCGAGCCGGGGAGCAGGGACCCGGTGACGGGTACACGCAACACGAGGGGGAGCGGGGAACATGGCGGAGACACGGCGACGGCTGCGGTCCGGCACGGTGATGCTCGGTGGCGTGAGCCTCCTCGCGGCCGCCCTGTCCGCGTGCAGTTCGGATCCGGACCGCCGCTGCGTGGACCGGAACAGCTACGACTACCCCGACGGCTACAAGATCGTCGCCGACAAGAACTGCACGACCTCCGGTTCCACGGGCAAGGGCAGGTCCACCGGGTCGAAGCGGGTCGACGCCGGCTGGTACTACGACGCGGAGACCAGCAACGGCCGGGCCCACGGCGGCACCTTCAGCCGGAGCGATGCCGTCGACCGGGGCGGCTTCGGCTCCTCCGGCACCGGCGGCGGCTGAACACCGCGGCGAGCGAAGGAACGAAGGACCCGCCCGTGGAACGCCGCACCACAGAGCCCCGCCCCGGCTGGCAGCAGACCGTCGAGGAACAAGGGCTCATCTACCCCCTCACCCTCCCCCAGGCCCTCGAGTCCGCCCGAGCGGCGGGGATGCCCGTCCCCGACGACGCCTGGGTGCCCTACTGGGACGAGAGCGCCTACTACGTCTTCGGCCTGGACGAGGTCGAGGCGCTGGAGGAGGTCGTCGAGGAACTGCACCGCATGTGTCTCGCGGCCGCCGAGCACATCGTCACCGCCGACCGCTTCGCCGACCTCGGCATCACCGACCCGCGGGTCGTCGGAGCGGTCACCGAGGCCTGGCACCGGCGCGCCGAACTCCCCTCCGTCTACGGCCGCTTCGACCTCCGCTACGACGGAACCGGCCCCGCGAAGCTCCTGGAGTACAACGCCGACACCCCCACCTCCCTCGTGGAGGCGGCCTCGCCGCAGTGGTTCTGGATGGAGGAGCGCTTCCCCGGCGCCGACCAGTGGAACTCGCTGCACGAACGCCTCGTCGACGCCTGGCGGAAACAGGCCGCCCTCCTCCCGCCGGGCAGCCCCCTGCACTTCGCCCACTCCTCGGCCGACGAGGTCGGCGAGGACCTCATGACCGTCGCCTACCTCAAGGAGACCGCCGAACAGGCGGGCCTCGACACCGAGTGGCTCTCCATGGAGGAGATCGGCTGGGACCGGCTCTCCGGCCGCTTCGTCGACAAGAACCTCCGGTTCATCCGCAGCATCTTCAAGCTGTACCCCTGGGAGTGGCTCACCACCGACCGCTTCGCCGACCACGTCCTCGACACCCTCGACAACGGCGGCGGCACCGGCAGCACCCTGTGGATCGAGCCGGCCTGGAAGATGCTGCTCAGCAACAAGGCCCTGCTGGCGATCCTCTGGGAGCTCTACCCGGACCATCCCAACCTCCTCCCGGCCCACCTCGACGGCCCGCGCGACCTGGCGTCGGGCCCCGGCTACGTGGCCAAGCCGCTGCTCGGCCGCGAGGGCGCCGGTGTGACGATCCACCAGCCGGGCAGCGCCCCCGTCGTCCGCGACGAACCCTGCTGCTACCAGCAACTCGCCCCGCTGCCGGACTTCGACGGCAACCACGTCGTCCTCGGCGCATGGACCGTCGGGGACGAGTCCGCCGGCCTCGGCATCCGCGAGTCCTCGGGCCTCATCACCGACGAGTACGCCCGCTTCCTGCCCCACGTGATCCTCTAGCGCGCCGAAGGGGCGCGGGAAGGCGCCGATACGCGACTCCGTCGCGGGGCACGATCAGCCGCGGCGAACCCGCGGAGGGCAACCGGCAGCCGCCGGACGGACGCCCCCGCCCGCATGGCGGACGCCTCGCCACGGCACTCCGTGCCGCCCGGTAGGCTGGCCGAGGGCCGTGACTGGCGTGCTGGGATGGGACCGACCATCGGGGAGCGGCCCCCGGATCACCCCCGGGTGCCCGGTACGAGTGCCGTGCGCCTGGGCCATGCCGTGAACGCCGAACGCCACGTCCGGAGGTCCTCATGTCCGCCGAGCCCCTCTCCACCGCTTCCACCGCCTTCCGCTCCGCCCTCGACGTGATCCGCGCCGTCGAGCCGCGCGTCGCCGACGCCATCGGCCAGGAGGTCGCCGACCAGCGCGAGATGCTCAAGCTGATCGCCTCCGAGAACTACGCCTCCCCGGCCACCCTCCTGGCGATGGGCAACTGGTTCAGCGACAAGTACGCCGAGGGCACCGTCGGCCGCCGCTTCTACGCCGGCTGCCGCAACGTCGACACCGTCGAGTCGCTGGCCGCCGAACACGCCAAGGAGCTCTTCGGCGCCCGCCACGCCTACGTCCAGCCGCACTCGGGCATCGACGCCAACCTGGTCGCCTTCTGGTCCGTGCTCGCCCAGCGCGTCGAGGTACCCGCCCTGGAGAAGGCCGGCGTCCGCCAGGTCAACGACCTCTCCGAGGCCGACTGGGCCGAACTGCGCCGCGCCTTCGGCAACCAGCGCATGCTCGGCATGTCCCTGGACGCCGGCGGCCACCTCACCCACGGCTTCCGCCCGAACATCTCAGGAAAGATGTTCGACCAGCGTTCCTACGGCACCGACCCGGCCACCGGCCTCCTCGACTACGAGGCGCTGCGCACCTCCGCCCGCGAGTTCAAGCCGCTGATCATCGTCGCCGGCTACTCCGCCTACCCCCGTCTGGTGAACTTCCGGATCATGCGCGAGATCGCCGACGAGGTCGGCGCCACGCTCATGGTCGACATGGCCCACTTCGCCGGTCTCGTCGCCGGCAAGGTCCTCACCGGAGACTTCGACCCGGTCCCGCACGCCCAGATCGTCACCACCACCACCCACAAGTCGCTGCGCGGCCCGCGCGGCGGCATGGTCCTGTGCGACGACTCCCTCAAGGACCAGGTCGACCGCGGCTGCCCGATGGTCCTGGGCGGTCCGCTCCCGCACGTCATGGCCGCCAAGGCGGTCGCCCTGGCGGAGGCGCGGCAGCCCTCCTTCCAGGACTACGCCCAGCGTGTCGTGGACAACTCCCGCGCCCTCGCCGACGGCCTGATGCGCCGCGGCGCCACCCTGGTCACCGGCGGCAGCGACAACCACCTCAACCTGATCGACGTCGCCACCTCCTACGGCCTCACCGGCCGCCAGGCCGAGGCCGCCCTGCTGGAGTCGGGCATCGTCACCAACCGCAACAGCATCCCGGCCGACCCCAACGGCGCCTGGTACACCTCCGGCATCCGCATCGGCACCCCCGCGCTGACCACCCGCGGTCTGGGCACCGCCGAGATGGACGAGGTCGCCGGTCTCATCGACCGTGTCCTCACCAGCACGGAGTCCGGCACCACCAAGTCCGGCGCCCCCTCCAAGGCCTCCCACGTCCTCGACACGCAGGTCGCCGACGAGATCTCCCGCCGCGCCACCGATCTGGTCGCCGGCTTCCCGCTGTACCCGGAGATCGACCTCGGCTGACGCACCGGGCGGCTCAGAGGTCGATCAGCTCCTGACGCGGCTCCCCGCGCGGCGGCCCGGCACCGTACCGGGCCGCCGCGCGGCGTGTCAGCAAGGCCCCGGCGATGCCCGCCCCGACCCCCGCGGCAGCCCACCACACCCGGTCCCGCACGCCGTCGCCGTCGTCGGGATCGGCGGGCCCCGCCCCGAGGAAACCGGCGTCGTCCAGACGGTCGTAGACCTCCCGCGGCACCCGGTGCCAGCGGATGTCGTCGTCCGGCAGGTCCGGCGCCGGGTCCGTGCGCACCCACGGCGTGCCGTCCCCGGCGAGGAACAGTTGGTCCTGGCGCAGCATCGCCACGTCGCCACCCGGTGCCCGCCGCGTCTGCGGCCAACCCCCGACCCCGGTCAGCCCCCACAGCACGGTGAACCGCACCGGGGGCCAGCGGCCCTCCGTCCAGGCCTCCGGCACCCGCTCCGTGCCCGTGTACGCCGGGTCCAGCAGGCTCCGCAGCCGGTCGAAGTCGGCCTCCCCGGCGTGCCAGGACGCGGTGCGTCCGGTGCCGGACCACACGACCACCGCCACGTCCGGCTCTCCGGCGGACGGCGCCCCGTCCGCCGCGGCCCCCGGCGCCCCCGCCGACAGCACCGCCGCCGTCGCCGCGATCGCGCACACCCACTGCCGCATGCCGCTCCCCTCCCACCCGCTGCCCAGCCGTCCCCAGCTCTCCTCGCCCCTTGTCGCACCGCCGCGGGCGGAACGGAACCCCCTGGGCCGAACCAGTGCCCGACCGCTCCCCGCGGCCTGAGAGAATGGTGAACATGGCTTCTCCGCGCGTGCTCTCCGGTATCCAGCCGACCTCCGGCTCGTTCCACCTCGGCAACTACCTCGGTGCCGTCCGCCAGTGGGTCGACATGCAGAACACCCACGACGCGTTCTACATGGTCGTCGACCTGCACGCGATCACGGTCCCGCAGGACCCGAAGCAACTGCGCGAGAACACCCGGGTCGCCGCCGCCCAGCTCCTCGCGGCCGGCCTCGACCCGGACCGCTGCACGTTGTTCGTCCAGAGCCACGTCCCCGAACACGCGCAGCTCGGCTGGCTGATGAACTGCATCACCGGCTTCGGCGAGGCCTCCCGGATGACCCAGTTCAAGGACAAGTCCGCCAAGCAGGGCAGCGACCGTGCCACCGTCGGCCTGTTCACGTACCCGATGCTGATGGTCGCCGACATCCTGCTCTACCAGGCCGACCAGGTCCCGGTCGGTGAGGACCAGCGCCAGCACCTGGAGCTGACCCGCGACCTCGCGGACCGCTTCAACCAGACCTACGGCGACACCTTCACCGTCCCGAGCGCGTACATCCTCAAGGAGACGGCGAAGATCTACGACCTTCAGGACCCGACCGCCAAGATGAGCAAGTCGGCGGCCACCCAGAAGGGCCTGATCAACCTGCTCGACGAGCCGAAGGCCACCGCGAAGAAGGTCAGGAGCGCGGTCACGGACACCGACACGGTGGTCCGTTTCGACCGCGAGCACAAGCCCGGCGTCAGCAACCTCCTGACGATCTACTCGACCCTCACCGGAGCGGGTATCACCGAATTGGAGGAGCGGTACGCCGGCAAGGGCTACGGTGCGCTGAAGACGGACCTCGCCGAGGCCGTGGTCGAGTTCGTGACTCCCTTCAGGGAGCGCACCCAGCAGTACCTGGACGACTCCGAGACGCTCGACTCGATCCTGGCCAAGGGCGCGGAGAAGGCGCGTGCCGTCGCCGCGGAGACCCTCACCCGGGCCTACGACCGGGTGGGCTTCCTGAGCGCCAAGCACTGAACGGACCGGGGCGTCGGTCGTACTGAACGCGACCCGGGCACCGATCCGTACCACCGGGTGAGCGCCGTACATCACGCCGACTGCGCCTGCCCGGGGCGGGGCCGTGGTCGTACAGTCGGGTAGAGGGTGACCGCTCCGGCGGTCACCGGGCGCTCGGCGGAATCACCATCACAACGAAGGAGACGACGTGGGGACCGTAACGATCGGTGTGTCGATCGCGGTCCCGGAGCCCCACGGCAGCCGGCTTCAGCAGCTGCGCGCGGGCTTCGGCGACGCCGCTGCTCACGGTATCCCCACGCATGTCACCCTGCTGCCGCCGACGGAGGTCGACGAGGGCGACCTGGCGGCCGTCGAGGCGCATCTGAGCGAGGTCGCCGCGGCCGGTCGGCCGTTCCCCATGCGGCTGTCGGGCACCGGCACCTTCCGGCCGCTGTCGCCGGTCGTGTTCGTCCGGATCGTGGAGGGCGCCGAGGCCTGCACCTGGCTGCAGAAGCAGGTCCGCGACGCGTCCGGTCCCGTCGCCCGTGAGCTGCAGTTCCCGTACCACCCGCACGTCACCGTGGCGCACGGGATCGACGAGGCGGCGATGGACCGCGCCTTCGAGGAACTCGCCGACTACGAGGCGCACTGGCCCTGCACCGGCTTCGCGCTCTACGAACAGGGCGCCGACGCGGTGTGGCGCAAGCTGCGGCAGTTCCCGTTCGGCTCGCCGGCGGTGCCGCCGCAGGCCGGGCGCGCGGACTGCGGCTCCGTCTCCGCGCACTGACCGGGTTCCGGCCCGGCCCGGCGGGGGCAGAGGCGGTTCATGGACTGGCTGAAGAAACTCCCGGTCGTCGGCCCGTGGGCGGTGCGACTGATGCGCACCCACGCGTGGCGGTCGTACGAGCGGTTGGACCGCGTGCACTGGACGCGGCTGGCCGCCGCGATGACGTTCACCAGCTTCGTCGCGCTGTTCCCGCTGCTCACGGTCGCCGCCGCGATCGGCGCCGCCGCACTCGGCCAGGAGCAGCAGGACACCCTCCAGGAGAAGATCACCCAGCAGGTGCCCGGCATCTCCGACCAGTTGGACATCGGGGGCTTGGTGGAGAACGCCGGCACCGTGGGCCTCATCGCCGGTGCCGTCCTGCTGTTCATCGGCATCAGCTGGGCCGGATCCATGCGCGAGTGCCTGCGCGCGGTGTGGGAGCTGCCCGACGAGGAGGAGAACCCCGCCCTGCGCAAGGCCAAGGACGCGGGCGTCCTCGTCGGGCTCGGCGGCGCGGTCCTGATCACCCTGGGCGCGTCCGTCGTCGCCTCCGCGATGGTCGGCCGGATCAGCAGGGCCATCGGGCTGGAGGAGGGCGGCTGGGGCGGGATCGTGCTGCACGTCGCGGCCTTCGCCGTCGCCGTGGGCGCCGACTTCCTGCTCCTGCTGTACGTCCTGACCCTGCTGCCCGGCGTCGAACCCGCCCGCCGCCGCCTGGTGGTGGCCGCGCTCATCGGCGCGGTCGGTTTCGAACTGCTGAAACTGCTGCTCAGCGGTTATCTGCAGGGTGTGGCCGCGAAGAGCATGTACGGCGCGTTCGGCGTCCCGGTGGCCCTGCTGCTGTGGATCAACTTCACCGCGAAACTGGTCCTGTTCTGCGCCGCCTGGACCGCGACGACGCAGAACGAGGAGACCGGGCTCACGGACGCGAGCGGCGGCGCACCAGATCCGGCAGCGGCCAACGGCGGTTGACCAGGAACGCCCCGCCCGCGAGCAGCGCCAGCGCCCCGCCCGCGACGGCGAGCGCGGTCCCCATGCCGTCGGTGCCGCCCCCGGTCGCGGCGCTCGCCACCGGCTCGGCGCCCGCGGCGCCGGGCATGCCGTCACCGGCGCCGCCCGCCTCACCGGGGGAGGCGGAGGCATCCGGCCGGGCGCCCGCCTGCACGGCGTTCTTCGGCGGCACCAGCTCACCCACCGGATCGACCTTGCCGGCCGCCTTGAAACCCCAGTCGAAGAGCTTCGCGGTCTCCTTGTAGACCGCGTTGCTCCCGCCCTCCTGCGGGTTCATCACGGTGACGAGCAGCACGGTGCCGTCCTGCTCGGCGACCCCGGTGAAGGTCGCGCCCGCGTTGGTGGTGTTGCCGTTCTTCACACCCGCGATGCCCTCGTAGACGGGCACGTCGTAGTCGCCGGACAGCAGCCGGTTGGTGTTCTGGATCTCGAAGGACTTGCGGACCTTCTTGCCCTTCTTGTTCTTCTTCGTCTCGCCCGGGAAGTCGGCGCGGACCGTCGAGGCGTACTCCCGGAAGGCCTTCTTCTGCAGCCCGGAGCGGGCTATCAGCGTCAGGTCGTACGCGGAGGACACCTGTCCCTCGGCGTCGTAGCCGTCGGGGCTGACCACGTGTGTATCGAGGGCCTGGAGCTCCTCGGCGTGCTCGTTCATCTCCTGGACGGTGTTCTCGATGCCGTCGTTCATCGCCGCCAGCACCCGCACGGCGTCGTTGCCGGAGCGAAGGAAGACGCCCAGCCACAGGTCGTGGACGGTGTAGGTCTCCTCCTCCTTGATCCCGACCATGCTGGAGCCGGGGCCGATACCGGCGAGGTCGGAGGGGGCGACCTCGTGCTCGGCGGATCCGGGCCACTTCGGCAGCAGCGTGTCGGCGAACAGCATCTTCAGGGTGCTCGCCGGGGCCAGCCGCCAGTGCGCGTTGTGCGCGGCGAGCACCTCGCCGGACTCGGCGTCGGCGACGATCCAGGAACGGGCCGACAGTTCCTTCGGCAGCACCGGGACCCCGCTCGCGAGGTCGACCTGCGTTCCCGGCTGCCCGAGCCGGGCGCCGCCCACCGACGACATGGTCGCCGGGGGAGTGGCCGAAGGGCTGCTCGAAGGGCTCGGCGCCGCGAGTGCGACGGGAGCGGTCAGCGCGGTGGACAACAGAACGGCGGAAGTGACCAGCAGTGATCGCCGGATGGAGTTCTTGGGTGCGGGCACGGACGGAAACGTACATGCCCCGTCCAGGGAAGTCCCTCTTCCGTCCCCACCCCGCGAACGGAACCGGACACCGTCCGGCGATACTGGATCCATGCCGTGCCCGTCCGGGGAACAACCCCTGGCCCCCCGGCCGACTCCGGGTGCCCGGAGTTGCGATGAAAGGTTCGATCTGGTGAAGCTCAGCCGCCCCGTCTCCTGGTTCCTGCTCGCCTTCGGGGTGTGGAGCTGGATCATCTGGATCACTTTCGTCAAGAACCTGGTCAAGGACGGCAGCGGGCTCGCGTTCGACGACGGCGAGCCGACGGCGTACTTCTGGGTCCATCTGCTGCTGGCCGTCGTCTCCTTCGTATTGGGGACGGTCATCGGGGCCATCGGGTTGCGTGGTCTGCGCGCACTGAGCCGGACGTCACGGACGTCGTAACGGAAAACTGGGGAACACCGCACCGTGCCCATCGTCTTCGTACTCGTCGCACTGCTGGTCCTCGCCGTACTGGTGACGGGCAACTGGTACATGTGGCGCCGTCTGTTCCGCGACACGACCCGGGGGCCGGGTGCCGTGCGCCGCTGGGGTGTCCTGGTGTTCGCCGGAGGCTGGACGCTGACCTTCGCGGCCTTCTTCGCCACGCGCAGCGGTGCCCCGTTCTGGCTCAAGCAGGTCCTGGCCTGGCCGGGCTACCTCTGGCTGGCCCTGTGCCTCTACCTGCTGCTGGCGGTGCTCGCGGGTGAGGTCGTCCGCCCGGTGCTGCGCCTGTTCCTGGAGCGCCGGGCGGCGCGGCGGACGGCACCGCCGCACGAGGAGCCGACGCCGATACCCGCGGAGCCGACACCGATACCCGCGGGGGCGACGGCCGCCGCACCGGGATCGGCGCGGCCTGCGGACCGGGACACCCCTGCCCCCGGCACCGACCCCGCCCCTCCCGCCCCTTCTTCGGCCCCCGCCGGTCCCTCCCGTCGTCTCTTCGTCTCCCGGGTGGTCGCCGGGGCCGCCGCCGCGGCGGCCGTCGGGACGGTCGGGTACGGCACGGCCGGCGTGGTGCGCGGACCGCGGGTGAAGCGGGTCACCGTGCCGCTCGCCAAGCTGCCCCGCGCGGCGCACGGTTACCGGATCGCGGTGGTCAGCGACATCCACCTGGGACCCGTTCTCGGCCGGGGCTTCGCGCAGAAGGTCGTCGACACGATCAACTCGACCCAGCCCGACCTGATCGCCGTCGTCGGCGATCTGGTGGACGGCAACGTGAAGGAACTCGGTCCGGCCGCGGCCCCCCTGGCGCAGCTGACGGCGAGGCACGGCTCCTTCTTCGTCACCGGGAACCACGAGTACTTCTCCGGCGCCGAGGAGTGGGTCGAGGAGGTGCGCCGGCTCGGTCTGCGTCCCCTGGAGAACGCCCGCACGGAACTCCCGCACTTCGACCTCGCCGGGGTGAACGACCTGGCCGGTGAGAACTACGGCCAGGGCCCCGACTACGCGCGGGCGCTCGGCGACCGGGACCGGGCACGCGCGTGCGTGCTCCTCGCCCACCAGCCGGTGATGGTCCACGAGGCCGTCGACCACGGCGTCGACCTCCAGCTCTCCGGCCACACCCACGGCGGCCAGCTCTGGCCCGCCAGCTACCTCGCCGCCGCCGCCAATCCGACCCTCGCGGGCCTGGACCGGTACGGCGACACCCAGCTGTACGTCAGCCGCGGCGCCGGCGCCTGGGGCCCGCCGACCCGGATCGGTGCGCCGTCGGACATCACGGTGATCGAACTGGCGTCGAAGCAGACCTGACGGCGGCCCGTACGCCTGCGCGCGAGGAGTGGTCAGCCGAGCGGTGCGGTGCGGTCGTGCTCGGCGGCTGTCGTACCGCGGGGTCTCGCCGGGTCGGGCAGGGCCCTGGTCAGGCCCGGCAGGAAGTCCGTGAACAGTTCGTGGACCTCGCGGACCAGCGGGCGCAGTACGCGGAAACGGGCCAGGGCGACACTCCGCGCGGTGATGCGGGCGCCGCGCTCGGCGAGGCGGTGACTGCGTTCGCGGTCCTCGGTGCGGTCGAAGATCCAGTACAGGACGAGGCCCATCTGGGCCAGCCACATCAACTCGGGCAGCACCTCCCGCAGTTCCGGTGCGACCTTGGCCCCCGACCCGGCCAGCACCTCCTGGTGGACGCCGATCGCCAGCACGCGCGCGTGCTCCGACTCGGGGGAGAAGGGGCTGAGCGGGCTGTCCGGGTCGGCGGCGTTCTTGAAGAACTGCACCGCGAACTCGTGGTACGGCGTGGCGATGTCCAGCCATGCCTTCAGCACGCCCGCGAGCCGGGCCTCCAGCTCGGTCTCCCGGTCCAGGATCTCCCGGACCACCTGCCGGTGCTCGGTGGCGATCCGGTCGTAGAACCCCTGGATCAGGTGTTCCTTGCCCTCGAAGTAGTAGTACGCGTTGCCGACGGAGACCCCGGCCTCCGTGGCGATGGCCCGCATGGTCGTCCTGTCGTACCCGCGCTCCCGGAACAGCCGCATGGCCGTCTCCAGGATCAGGGCGCGGGTCTGCTCGGACTTGCTGGGTGCGGCACCGTCGCCGGGGCCGTCGTTCTTGGCGGGCACGGGAGGAGAGCCTAACGGCACGCCGAAGGACCCCCTGCCGGGAGGAAGACCCTGCGGGGGAGGAAGACCCCGCAGGGCGGCGCGGGGACCGTCCTGATTCCCGTCGCGGGTACGGCCGGTGGTCACGGCCGGCGCCCGAGCTGAGGGCGCTTGGTGTAGTCGGTCAGGCCGACCACGTTCCCCCAGGGGTCGGCGAACTCGACGGTCCAGCCGGTGGCGCCCGAGAAGGGCCCGTCGAGCAGACCGATCCCGGCGCCGCTCAACGCCTCGGCGGCGACCCGGGCGTCGGGCACCTCCAGCCACACCCGCACGGAGGGCCACACCGGCGGTCGGCACCCCAGCCCCTCCTCGAGCCGCAGCACCATCCCGGGCGTCTCGCCGCCCACCTTCAGCTGGACGATCCTGGCCTCGTCCAGCCGGAAGCCGACGGGGAACCCGGCCCGACCGTAGAATCCGACGGCCTCGTCAAGGTCCCCGACGGGCAGCAGAACATGGTCGAACCCGAGCAGTTCGTAGGACTCGTCACCTGACATGACGTCACATTAGGTGCTTTCCTTCCGAAGTCGGCAGATGAGGGGACGGAGTGGTGGCGGGTCACCCTTTCGGAGGGGCGGCCGAGGCGGGGGCCCCGACTTCTCTTTGCCGTCCGCGTCCTGCAAGATGACTGGCAGTTTCCGCATCTTCCAGGAGAGACACCACCGTGAGCGAGCAGCCGCAGCAGCCGCAGCAGCCGTCCCAGCCGCCTGGTTTCGGCCCTCCGAACCCCGGCGCGGCCGGTCAGTCCGGCCCCTACGGCTACCCGCAGGCCGGCCAGCCCGGCCAGCCCGGTTACGGCTACCCCCAGCAGCCCTCCGGCGGCTACCCGCCGTCCGTCTACCAGCAGGCCGGTTACCAGCAGCCCCCGGGGTTCCCGCAGGGCGACCCTCACGCGCCCTACGGGTACGACCCCTACGGCCGTCCGTACTCGGACAAGTCGAAGATCGTCGCCGGTGTCCTCCAGCTCTTCATCGGCTCCTTGGGCATCGGCCGCTTCTACGTCGGTTCGGTCGGCATCGGCATCGCCCAGCTGCTCACCTGTGGCGGCCTCGGCATCTGGTCGCTGATCGACGGCATCATGTACCTGGTCAGCAACGACCGCACGGACGAGCAGGGGCGGATCCTGCGTGGCTGACGCGGCTCGTTCCGCGTCGGCCGGAGGGCGACCGCGGTGGCATCCCGCGGTGCCCCCCGTCGCGCTGCTGGTCGCGGGCGTCGCGGGTGCCGCCTACCTGTGGGGCACCGACCCGCACGAGCCCGGCCACGTCCTGCCCCGGTGCCCGTTCCGGGCCGTCACCGGCCTGCTGTGCCCGGCCTGCGGCGGTACCCGCATGGTGTACGACCTGATGCACGGTCACTTCGCCGCGGCCTGGCTGGACAACCGGGCCCTGCTGCTCGCCGCGCCGTTGGCGCTGGTGCTGTGGGGGCGCTGGACGATCGAGGGCCTGCGGGGCCGCTTCTGGGCTCCCCGGCTCGCTCCCTGGGTCCAGGTGCTGATCCTGCTGACGGCGGTGGCCTGGACGGTGGCCCGCAACATCGTCCGATGAAACACGTGATCACGGTACGGGAACGTTTGTTCCTCCCCTCTCCCTCCTCGCCGACCCGGCCGTTTACGCTCCTCACGCGCAGGGGGGACAGCTGACGGACCACGGGCTGTCGCGCGTGGTCGCGTACGCGGTCGTCGGATGCTCCCTCCTGGGCCGTCCGGGCGGAGTCGCCCGGTACATACCGCTTTCTTTCTCTGTCTTTTCCCCAGGAGAACCGCCATGACCGTCCCTCCCAACCCCCAGGCCCCCTTCGGCTTCGACCCGCAGGGCCGTCCGTACTCGGACAAGTCGAAGATCGTCGCCGGTGTCCTCCAGCTCTTCCTGGGGGGCCTGGGCATCGGCCGGTTTTACGTCGGTTCGGTCGGCGTCGGCATCGCCCAGCTGCTCACCTGCGGCGGCCTCGGCATCTGGTCGCTGATCGACGGCATCATCTTCCTGGTCAGCAACGACCGCACCGACAAGGAGGGCCGCGTGCTGCGCGGCTGACGCCGTCCGGGCCCTGCCCGGCGGCCCTGTACCGCCCGGCGGCACGAACGGACCGAGGGCCCCGATCCAGTGGATCGGGGCCCTCGGTCGTCACGGCGCAGAGCGTCGGGAGAACGTCAGAAGCGGCGCGTGATGAGCGCCCGCTTCACCTCCGCGATCGCCTTGGTGACCTCGATGCCGCGCGGGCACGCGTCCGTGCAGTTGAAGGTCGTCCGGCAGCGCCAGACGCCGTCACGGTCGTTGAGGATCTCCAGGCGCTGCTCGCCGGCCTCGTCACGCGAGTCGAAGATGAAACGGTGCGCGTTGACGATCGCGGCCGGACCGAAGTACTGGCCGTCGTTCCAGAAGACCGGGCACGAGGACGTGCAGGCGGCGCACAGGATGCACTTCGTCGTGTCGTCGAAGCGCTCGCGGTCCTCGGCGGACTGCAGCCGCTCACGCGTCGGCTCGTTGGTCTCCTTCGTGATCAGGAAGGGCATCACGTCCCGGTACGCCTGGAAGAACGGCTCCATGTCCACGACCAGGTCCTTGAGGACCGTGAGGCCCTTGATGGGCTCGACCGTGATCGGCTTCTCGGGGTTGAGGTCCTTGATCAGCGTCTTGCACGCCAGGCGGTTGGTGCCGTTGATCCGCATGGCGTCGGAGCCGCAGATGCCGTGGGCGCAGGAGCGGCGGAAGGTCAGGGTGCCGTCCAGGTCCCACTTGATCTTGTGCAGACCGTCGAGGACGCGTTCCTTGGGGTCGATCTCCAGCTGGAAGTCTTCCCAGGTCGCCTCCGCCGAGACCTCCGGGTTGAACCGGCGGACCCGGAAGGTGACGGTGATGTAGGGGGAGTCGGCGGAACCGGGCTCGGGCGATCCGGCCGCGTCCGCCTTGTCCAGAACAGGGGTAGCCATCAGTACTTACGCTCCATCGGCTGGTAGCGGGTCTGGACGACCGGCTTGTAGTCGAGACGGATGGACTCGGTGCCGTCGTCGCCCACCTCGCGGTACGCCATGGTGTGGCGCATGAAGTTGACGTCGTCGCGGTTCGGGTAGTCCTCGCGGTAGTGACCGCCGCGGGACTCCTTGCGGGCCAGCGCGGAGACGGCCATGACCTCGGCCAGCTCGAGCAGGTTGCCCAGCTCGACGGCCTCCAGCAGGTCGGTGTTGAACCGCTTGCCCTTGTCCTGGATGGCGACGTTCCTGTAGCGCTCGCGCAGCTCCCCGATCTTCTCGACCGCCGTCTTGATCGTCTGCTCGGTGCGGAACACCATGACGTTGGCGTCCATGGTCTCCTGCAGCTCGCGGCGGATCTCGGCCACCCGCTCGGTGCCGGTGGAGGACCGCAGCCGCTCGATCTGCTCGGTGACGAACGCCTCAGGGTTCTCCGGCAGCTCGACGAAGTCGGTCGTGTGCGCGTACTCGGCCGCCGCGATGCCCGCCCGCTTGCCGAACACGTTGATGTCCAGCAGCGAGTTGGTGCCCAGGCGGTTGGCGCCGTGCACCGACACGCACGCGACCTCACCGGCCGCGTACAGGCCCGGCACGACGGTGGTGTTGTCCGACAGGACCTCGCCCTGGACGTTCGTCGGGATGCCGCCCATGGCGTAGTGCGCGGTCGGCTGGATCGGGATCGGGTCCGTGTACGGCTCGATGCCCAGGTAGGTGCGCGCGAACTCCGTGATGTCGGGCAGCTTGGCGTCCAGCTGCTCCGGCGGGAGGTGGGTCAGGTCCAGGTAGACGTGGTCGCCCTCGGGACCGCAGCCGCGGCCCTCGCGGATCTCCGTGTAGATGGACCGGGACACGACGTCACGGGAGGCGAGGTCCTTCATGACCGGCGCGTACTTCTCCATGAAGCGCTCGCCGTCCTTGTTGCGCAGGATGCCGCCCTCACCGCGGGCGCCCTCCGTCAGCAGGATGCCCATGCGCCAGATGCCGGTCGGGTGGAACTGGAAGAACTCCATGTCCTCCAGCGGCAGCCCGCGCCGGTACACGGCCGCCTGGCCGTCACCGGTCAGGGTGTGCGCGTTGGACGTCACCTTGAAGAACTTGCCGTTGCCGCCGGAGGCGTAGATCACGGACTTCGCCTGGAAGACGTGGAGCTCACCGGTGGCCAGCTCGTACGCCACCACACCGGCCGACTTCTTGACGCCGTCGACCTCGGTGATCAGCTGGTCCAGGACGTAGAACTCGTTGAAGAACTCCACGCCCTCCTTGACGCAGTTCTGGTACAGCGTCTGAAGGATCATGTGACCGGTGCGGTCGGCCGCGTAGCAGGAGCGGCGGACCGGGGCCTCGCCGTGGTTGCGGCTGTGGCCGCCGAAGCGGCGCTGGTCGATGGTGCCGTCCGGGGTGCGGTTGAACGGCAGGCCCATCTTCTCCAGGTCGAGGACGGAGTCGATGGCCTCCTTCGCCAGGATCTCTGCGGCGTCCTGGTCGACGAGGTAGTCACCGCCCTTGACCGTGTCGAAGGTGTGCCACTCCCAGTTGTCCTCCTCCACGTTGGCCAGCGCGGCGGCCATGCCGCCCTGCGCGGCGCCCGTGTGGGAGCGGGTGGGGTAGAGCTTGGTCAGCACGGCGGTGCGGCTGCGCTTGGTCGACTCGATGGCCGCGCGCATGCCCGCGCCGCCGGCGCCGACGATGACGGTGTCGTACTTGTGGATCTTCATGAGTTTCGCAGCCCCGTGCCTAGCGGATGTTCGGGTCGAAGGTGAAGATCACCAGCGTGCCCAGCAGGATGGTGAACACCGTGGCGGTGTAGAGCAGGCCCTTGAGCCACAGCCGGGTGTTCGTGCGCTCCGCGTAGTCGTTGATGACCGTGCGCAGGCCGTTCGCTCCGTGCAGCATCGCGAGCCACAGCATCAGCAGGTCCCAGACCTGCCAGAACGGCGAGGCCCAGCGGCCCGCCACGAAGGCGAAGCCGATCTTGGAGACGCCGCCGTCCAGGACGAGCTGGATCAGCAGGTGCCCGATGACCAGGACGACCAGGACGATGCCGGACAGGCGCATGAACAGCCAGGCGACCATCTCGAAGTTGCCCCGGGTGGTCTTCGGGGTCTTCTTGGTGCGCGCCCGGGGCGGCTCGATGACGGGCGCCGGGTTGTCGACCGAGTAGAGCGAGGCACCTTCGACGGGGCCGATGCCCGAAGGGGTGGATTCAGTCGTGGACATTGGCGTCAGCTCCCGAACAGTTCACGAGCGGCGTGGCCGAGCACGGGGTAGATCGCCCCGAGCATCAGCACGACCCACACGGCGACGACGGTCCAGAGCATCTGCTTCTGGTACCGGGCGCCCTGGATCCAGAAGTCGACGGCGATGACACGCAGGCCGTTGAGCGCGTGGAAGAGGACGGCGGCCACGAGGCCGTACTCCAGCAGCGCGACGATCGGCGTCTTGTACGTGGCCACGACGGTGTCGTAGGCCTCCGGGGACACTCGCACGAGGGCGGTGTCCAGTACGTGGACGAACAGGAAGAAGAAGATGAGGACGCCGGTGACTCGATGAGCCACCCAGGACCACATTCCTTCCCGGCCGCGGTACAGCGTTCCAGCCGGCACGGAAATTTCCTCCGGGAGCGGGGGTTGGGGCCGCGCCGGCTTTCTCCGTGTCGGTCGGGCCCGGCCGGGTACGGTCCACCGGCCCCTAGCATCGTAGCCAGGTGTCGCCGCGAGGTGGACAGGGGCCCTGCTGCCGTGATCGAACTGGCACGCTTACGGGCTAGAGAAGCGGCTTCTGGGATGGGATGTCCGGTGACGGCCCGGGGTGGCGCCGACGGGGCGGGTGCCGTGGCCCGTCAGCGGTCCCCGTCCGAGAGGAGAGCGGTCAGGCGGCCCCGTGCCAGGCGCCGGAGTTCCTCCCCCGCGACCAGGCGCTCCTCCTCCGGATCGTTGGCCAATCGTGACCGGATGCCTTCCAGTACGTGGTCCAGCACCTCGTCCGGCCTCAGGTCGTCCACGTAGATGACGAACGGGTGCCCGAACCGGCTCTCGTAGGCCGTGTTGGCGGCGTTCAGTGCCGTGTGGGCGGCGGAGTACGCGCCCTTCGGGAGGTCGGGGAGGGCCTCCGCGGACAGGGCCGCGACGCGCTCCGCGCGGGGCAGGTCGTAGGCGGCCTCGTCCGCTGCCGCCAGGAGGGAGGTCAGGTCCGGGTACGGGCGGTGGCTCGCGACGCGCACCGCCCAGCCGGGGCTGTGCAGACAGGTCAGCAGGGCGCGCTCGGCGTCCTCGGCGGACGCGGCGTTGAAGCGCTCCAGCGGGGACGGGACGCCGCCGGGCGTGTCGGTCGATCCGGGCGTGTCGGGCGTGGGCGTGCCGCGGGACTGTCCGGGTATGGCGACACGGCCGGGGCGATGCGGGAGACGGTGCGCAGGCAGCGTGGGTCCTCGGGGGTGTCACGGGTGTCGGTGGCTGGGTCTGTCGGTGGGCGGGGCGACGGGGTGGCGGGGTATCGAGGTGGTGGGGTGACGAGGTGGTGAGGGATCGGGCAGTGGGTGGTGTGAGAGTTGTGTCGTCACGTTATCGAGTGAGTCCATGACGTGTCCGATCGATATCCGAAATTCACCCGGACGGGAGAGTTTCGGAACAGCCCGTCGATGCCCTTCATCCGTACGGGTCGTAGGTTGGCCGTGTGAGTCAGCACAGGCAGGGCAGGCGTCAGGCTCGTCGGGCACATCGGGCATCGGTTCGGAAGAAGCAGCGTCGGGTGCTGGTCGTGGCCCTGGCCGCGGGCGCGGTGGTCGCGGCGGCCGGGGTGGGGCTCGGACTCTGGGCGACCTCGGACGACGCCGGTTCCGCCGCCTCCCGGTCCGAGAACTCCGCGGGCTCGCCGCCGGAGCCGAGTCCCACCCGCTCCTACCCGCTGTCCCAGGCGCCCCGGACCATACCCGCCGTCCGCGACCACAGTGCCGAGCGCGGCCCCGGCTGGCGTCCCGAGCGTGGTCACCGGGTGGTCGTCGGCGATCCGGCGCTGGCCGACGAGGGCCGCCTCATAGCCGGTGAGCTGGGCCTGACGTACGCGGGGGAGAAGGACGACGAGCGCGCCGGGGACCTGCGCCTGGTGCTGAACAAGGACAAGGGCGCGAACCCCGAGTCGTACACCATGACCGTGCGGGGCGGCCGGGTGACCGTCAGCGCTCCCGCCGAGGCGGGCGTCTTCTACGGCACCCGTACCCTCAAGCAGCAGATACGCGGCGCCGAGACCGCCCCCGAGGGCGTCGTGCGCGACGAGCCCGCCAAGCAGCGGCGCGGGATGATGCTGGACGTCGCGCGCAAGCATTTCACCGCCGACTGGATAGAGGACCGGGTCCGCGAGCTCGGCGACCTGAAGTTCAACGAGCTGGGGCTGCACTTCTCCGACGACCAGGGCTTCCGCATCGAGTCCGACTCGCACCCGGAGATCGTCTCCGCCCAGCACCTGACCAAGGCGCAGGTCAAGCGGATCGTCGACCTCGCGGCGAGCCGGCACATCACCGTCGTGCCCGAGATCGACTCGCCAGGACACCTCGGCGCGGTCATCGCCGCCCACCCCGACCTCCAGCTGCGCAACGTGAACGGCGGCGTGGTGCGCGGCGCGATCGACATCTCCAAGGACGCGTCCGCCGAGATCGTCGACGACCTGCTGAACGAGTACGCCGGACTCTTCCCCGGCGGGCAGTGGCACCTCGGCGCCGACGAGTACCAGGCGCTGGTGGTCTCCGACCCCGAGGCGTCGTTCCCGGGCCTGGCCGCCGCCGCGCGGGAGAAGTACGGCTCCGGCGCCACGGTCGAGGACCTGGCCACCGGCTGGCTCAACGACCGGGCCGACACCGTCCGCGCCCACGACCGCACGCCCCGCGCCTGGAACGACGGCTTCTTCAAGGGCGGTTCGGTGCGGGCGGCCGAGGACGTCCAGATCGCCTACTGGACCGGCAAGGAGATCGGCGCCCGCCAGCCGGTGGAGTACCTGAGCGAGGGCCGCGACGTCATCAACTACAACGACGAGTTCCTCTACTACGTGCTCGGGGAGCCGCAGACCTTCGTCTATCCGACGGGCGAGCGGATCTACGAGCAGTGGACGCCGCTGGTGCTGCGCGGCACCACCGCGGTGCCCGCCCAGTACGACGGACAGATCCTCGGCGGGTCCTTCGCCGTCTGGTGCGACCTGGCGAACTCCCAGACCCAGGAGCAGGTCGCGGCCGGGATACGGATGCCGCTGCGGGCGACGGTGCAGAAACTCTGGCACCCGGACGGCGAACCGGAGCTGTCCTGGGCGGAGTTCCGGGCCCTGGCGGACAAGCTGGACTGAGCCGGCGGTTGCGACAAGGTCACGAACGGACGGATTGCGGCGTATTCCTGCGAACCCCCGTGCGACTGTGGTGGTCTTCTGCCGAGCCGAGACCGACACGGGGGGAATACCGGCACATGGGCTACTGGGGGTATTTCGTCGTGGGCCGTGGCGAGCGGCCGCTCGCCGAACTGGACGCGCTGGCCGGCGCCCGGGGCATGACCCTGCGCACGTCGGCGCCGGGCGGCTGGCAGATCTGGGAGTACCCGAGCGGAGACGGCGGCATCGGGAGCATGAACGACCTCGCCGGACAGACGGGCGCGCCCGCGCTGTTCGGCTATGTGATGGACAGCGCCTGCGTGGTGGTGGAGGCGGCGGCGCCGGAGAGCGGCGCGTGGACCACCTGCCTGGTGCGCGCCGCGATGGCGGACTACCTCGGCGCGGGAGCGGGCGGCGGGCAGGACGGCGGGAACCAGGACGGTGTGGAGCGGGACGGTGTGGAGCGGGAGGGGCTCACGCTGGAGGACTACTTCCTCGAGCCCCGCGACGCCGCGGACCGTGCCGTGGAATGGGCCGCCGAGGCCGGACACACCGTGCCCGCCGAGGCGCTGGTCGAGGTCCTGACCGCCGAGCCCGGCCCCGGTCCCGGTTTCGAGCCCGTGGCTGAAAACCTCTTCTTCCGCTTACTCGACCGGCTCGGAGTGATGCCTCTGTGACACTCCCGGGCCGTCGCACGCAGTAAGGGGAAATGCGGCCTCCGCCCCGTGAGGTCCGTGAAAGGGGCCTTGTCAGGGGCCTGCGAAGACCCGCTGAGGGAGACGTGGATGAGTCTGGTGGAACTGATCGCGCAGGCGGACGAGCGTGGGCTGGCCGCGAGCGGGCTGGCTTGTTTGGATCGGTGCGTACCGCTGCTGGGCGGCGACGACGAGACGCTGCGCCCCCTGTGGGCGAGCCTCGCCGAGGACGCCGCCGCCGACGACTGGACGCAGCGGCTGGAGCAGACGCGGGGCAAGCTCGACGGGGCGGCCGGCGGGGCCGCCGACGGTGACGCCGTGGCGCTCGCGCACCGGATGCTCACCACCGCCCCCACCGAGCGCTCCGCCCCCGCGCTGGAGGAGTGGGCCCACGCCTGCTCCGTCGTCGCGATGCGGATCCACCGGATCCTGGACGGCGGTGCTCCGTACGAGGACGTGACGGACGCGATCGAGGCAGCCCGCAGGGGCCGTATGGAGGGTCTGCCGCTGTCGCCGCTCGCCGCCGCCGAACTGCGCCGCCAGATCACCGTTCTGGAGGTCCTGGCCGGTCACGGCCCGGCCGGACTGCGCCGCGCGCTCGAGGTGTCGACGGAGGGCCGCCGCGTACTGGTCGCCGCACTGTCCCGCCGGAGCCGCAGAGACGGCTGAGAGACGGCTGACCGCCCGGCACCGGCGACCGCCCGGGACGGTCGTTCCGGGTCAGGGCAGGAGCCACTTCACCACCGCCTCCCGCTGCCGTGCCGTGCACGTGTAGAACGTGGTCAGGTCGCGGTGGGCCGCCGCGAAGGCGTCGCGTGCCTGCGGCTCCACGTCCGGTCCGCCGTAGCGCGGGAGGATCCGGTCACGGGCCCTTCGCCACAGCGTGTCGAAGTCGGCGGTCTCCAGGAAGCCGGCGACGCGGCCGGCCTGGGCCGAGGTCAGCAGCAGGAAGGGCGGCCGGCCCGGGCCGGGCGGGGTGACCGGACGGCCGCCGAGGACCACGTGGGCGGGCGGGCCGGCCGGCGTGTGCCGCGGGGCCGCACCGGTGTAGAGGAACTCCTGGTCGAGATACCCCTTGTCCAGGATCTCCTCGCGATGCCGGCCGATGCGTTCGCGCACCGCCTCCCAGTCGTCCTCGAACAGCCGCAGCAGCCAGGCGGGGCTGTTGCGCAGGGCCGGGGACGGTACGGCGCGTAGATGGAAGTACGTACTCATCGAAGACAGGAGCGCAGCAGACCCCCGATCCGTCACCCCCGTGTCGACGGCCCCGCCCGAACGAGCACGTTCTGTGACCACGGTGCGGTGGCCTCGGGGCGGTTCTGCGCCGGTTGCGGGATCGGGCGGAATCGCGGTGACGAATTCATCCCCCCGAGCGCTCTACCGAGTGTGACGACTGCGATGACTGCGACGACTGCGACGACACAGCAGGGGACCAGGCCTTCGGCCGCGGCCAAGCCCGTGCGATGGGCGGCGGACACCGTGACGGCCATGCGTGAAGGGGCACGGCTGCGACTCGACTACTCGGCGCGCAGTCTGTGGAGCGTCGACCGCATGATCGAGGACATACGCCGGGAGGCGGCCCCGTACGCCGCCGTGGAGACGGTGCTGCGCGGATTCGGCGCCTATGCCGGTGAGGTGATCGTGCGCCGGACCGGAGGAGAGTGGTGGGTCTCGGGCGGCGACCACTGGGTCCGCACCCCCGACGGCCGCTTCTGGGACCCCGTGGACGAGGCCCGCCGCTGCTACACGGGTGACGGATCACTGCGCCTGCTGTGCCGGGACGCGTTGCGGACGTGACGCGCGGCGCCGCGCACGCGCCACGGCCGGTCCGAGGACCCTCGATCCCCCCGCGACCGGAGGGTCGTACGGGGCGGTTGACGAGCTGTGACACTTTCGTGGTGCCGGACGCTGATGACCGTGAGGCGGGCTACGACCCGATGTGTCGCACCAGGCGTCGCCCCACGAACTCGGTACGGACGAGGACGGTTCTTGGGCAAGGGAGGGGAACCCCGCCGCGCGAAGGCGCACGACGGGGAGCTGGGCGCGGCTGTCGCGCGGGCCCAGGACGGGGACGAGGCCGCCTTCGCCGTGGCCTACCGCCTCGTCCAGCCCGGACTGCTCGGGTATGTGCGCGGGCTGGTCGGTGACGACGCCGAGGACGTGACGTCGGACGCCTGGCTGGAGATAGCCCGCGACCTGGGCAGGTTCAAGGGCGACGGAGCGGGGTTCCGGGGCTGGACGGCGACCATCGCCCGGCACCGGGCGCTGGACCACCTGCGTCGGCAACGGGTGCGGCCCCGCCCCTCGGCACTGGAACAGGACGTGTGGGACCTCCCCGGTCGGCAGAGCACGTACGAGATGGCACTGGAGGCCATTTCCACGGAACACGCCCTGGCGCTGGTCGCGGGACTGCCCCGGGACCAGGCCGAGGCCGTACTGCTGCGGGTGGTCGTCGGCCTCGACGGACCCGCCGCCGCCCGCGTCCTCGGAAAGCGGCCGGGCGCGGTGCGGACGGCCGCGTACCGGGGTCTGAAACGCCTGGCCGCACAACTGGGTGCCGAAAGTGTGACGGATGAGGCCTCCCGGACGCTGGGTGAGTCGAAGTGACCCGTGACCGGGACGGCGCGTGACGGCGGACGGGGACGGCGCCCCGACCGGACCGGCCGGCCCCGGCGACCCGCGGCCTCCGGCCCGCCGGGCGGTCTGAACAGGCCGGACGCGCGGAACGTATGCGTCGGTCGGGCCGTACCGCCCGAACGGGCGGGCCGCGCGGACCGGTTGTGCCGGGCGGGGCCGGGAGTGAACCGAGTGGATCGAGCAGGGACGGAAACGGACATGGGTGAGCGGAGGAACGACGGCGCGCCGTCCGGCCGTCGGCGTGAGCACCCCGAGGGCGTGTCGCAGGGCCGTCGCCCGGTCGGCCAGGGCCGCCTCGGCTCCGGTCCGCACGCTGCCCGTGGCACCGAGGGTCTCGAGGCGCTGCTCGTCCGGGCGCTGGTCCGGGAGGGTGTCGACGACGAGGCCGAGCAGCGGGCCGTGGCCGCGTTCCGGGAGGCACGGGAGACGGGCGCGCAGCGCACCGGTGCCCGCGCCCGGCGCCGGGACGACTGGCGGCCGGGGGAGCGGCGCCTCGGTCGCTTCTCGGTGAAGACCACCCTCTCCGTCCTGATCGCCGGTCTCAGCCTGGGCGGGGTCGCCGTGGCCGGGATCGGCGCGGCCGGCTCGGCGGGGGACGTTCCCGGGGACGACGGGAACCGAGGCCCCACCACGGCGCCGGCCGACATCACGGCGTCGGCCGGCGCCTCGGCGCCCGGGGGCCCGTCCGCCGCCCGGTCCGCCGGCACCGGTGCGGACTCCCGGCCCGGTTCCGACTCCGCCGCGCCGGAGCGCCCTGCCCGGGCCCGGGACGTCGAGGCCCACTGCCGGGCGTACGAGCGGGTCGAAGGGCGCGGCAAGGCGCTGGAGTCGGTCGCCTGGAAGCGGCTCATCGAGGCGGCGGGCGGCGCGGCGAACGTCGACGCGTACTGCACCGAGCGGTTGCGTTCGGCGACGGGTGAGGCGAGACCCGGCGGCACCGGTGTGCCGGCCGACAGGACCGGTGGCGCGGGCGGGGCGGCCGGGAACAGCCCCTCCGACACCGGCGCTTCGGGCAACGGCGCGAGCAAGGGTGCGGGCGACAGCGCGAGCAGCGGTCAGGGCAAGCCCGCTCAGCCGGGTGGCGAGAAGAAACCGTAGGCCTGTCCCGTCAGCCGCCGAGGCAACGGCCGAGGCAACGGCCGAGGCCGCCACCCCCCACAGGAGAGGCCCCAGCCGTTGCGCGGCACGGGCCGCGCGGCGGCCCGTAACTCCTACAGCGTCATGTGTGCGTTTTCTGTCACACCGGCCGGTCACGGGTCTGTTGAACCATGCACGAAATCGGGAACGGGCATGGACGGGGAGAGGTTTCAGGTCGTAACGTGCCTTTCGCGCCAGGCCGTGAAGGACAAACGACCACCACCATCACGGGCCGAGGGGCAGGCCCTAGAGTCCGTAATCGATCGAATGACCACGACGGCGAGTACCCGGTCCGCGGAAGCGGTGCCGGCTGAGGCGCAGAAGGGCGCGCGCGGTGTTGGGGGACGACGCGGAGTTGACCGCCGCGGTGGGGGCGGCACAGGACGGGGACGAGACCGCGTTCCGGACCGTGTACCGAGCCGTGCACCCGCGGTTGCTGGGATACGTGCGCACACTGGTCGGCGATCTCGACGCAGAGGACGTGACGTCCGAGGCATGGCTGCAGATCGCCCGGGACCTGCAGCGGTTCAGCGGTGACGCGGACCGGTTCCGCGGCTGGGCCGCCCGGATCGCCCGTAACCGCGCACTCGACCACATCCGCATGCGCGGGCGCCGCCCCGCGATCGGCGGTGACGAGACCGAACTGACCGGGCGGGCCGCGGCGTTCGACACCGCCGACCGGGCCATCGAGGCGATGGCCACCGACGGCGCCCTCGCCCTGATCGCCCGACTGCCGCAGGACCAGGCCGAGGCCGTCGTCCTCCGGGTGGTCGTGGGCCTCGACGCGAAGACCGCCGCCGAGACGCTGGGCAAACGGCCGGGTGCCGTACGCACGGCCGCGCACCGGGGCCTGAAACGGCTGGCCGAGATGCTCGACGGCGATCCGGAGGCACATCCGGAATCCACCGGGGTGCTCGATGCCCTCCCCCTCCAGAGAGAACCGCGCCGGCCCGCGGTGACGTCCGCGAGTGTGACGCATATGCGAGCGCGGACGCAGAAGGACATGTGATGGCCGACGAGCAGTACAGGTGGCTGAACCGCGAAACCGCGGAGCGACTGCTGAACGGAGAGCCATTCGAAGCTGCCGACCCGGCCACCCGTGACCAGGCAGAACGCCTCGCCCGAACGCTCGGCGCGCTCTCCTCTCCACCCTCGCCCCCGTCGGCCGACGAGGAACTCCCCGGCGAGGCCGCCGCGTTGGCCGCCTTCCGCAAGGTGCGCGAGGAGCGCGTGGGACAGTCGCACGCCGACTCGTCCGCCCCATCCGCCCCGTTCGACCCGTCCGCCGCGGACCGGGCCGGAACGCGGTCCGTCGACGCCGGGCTGATCCGTATCGGCACCCCGGGTGCGGACGGTTCCGGAGCCAGGCAAAGGCCCCGCTGGGCGCGCCCCGTGCGCTACGGGCTGGCGGCCGCGCTGACCGTGGGCATGCTCGGTGGAGCGGCGGTCGTGGCCGCGACCGGTGTCCTGCCGGTGTCGTCCGCGGGGTCCTCGGGCTCCGACCCCGCGGCCTCCGCCACGGCCACCGCCACTCCCGAACGCCTCCAGCCGCCGTCCCCGCCGAAGGGGGACCCGCGGGACGGAGCCACACCGGAGGGCGACCCGGGCAAGCGGTCCGGGGGCGACGAAGCGGTTACGGGGCAGGGGGACGGGCCGGGCGCCGACGAGGACGGCGGTACGGCGGCGCGACCGGGCGACCCGGTGGTCGGTGCCGGCCGCGGGCAGATCGCCTCGGCCTGCCGTGCGCTGCGCGACGGCAAGAAGCTGCAGGGCAACCGCAAGCGCGTCCTGGAGAAGGCCGCGGGCGGCTCCTCCCAGGTCGGGCCGTACTGCGAGAACGTCCTGGCCGCCCGAGCCGGGGGAGCCGGCTCAGGAGACGGCACGAGCTCCGGCGACAGCTCCGGTTCCGGCTCCACGGAGCAGAACGACGGCGACCCCGACACCCGCGACGAGGGCAGGGGCAACGGCAACGGCGGCGACGGCGGCAACAACGCGAACGGCGGCAACAACGCGAACGGCGGCAACAAGGGGAACAAGGGGAACAACGGCAACCAGGGCGCGGGCAACGGCAACGCCGACAACGGCGGCAAGGGCACCGGCGGCAACAACGGCAAGGGCGCCAACAAACCCGGCTGACCTGTGGCTTTGCGGGATTTGGTCACCTCTTGGCCGCCAAGTGTGACGTTTTTGGCCGCCGGTGCGCAGTAATGAGTGAGCCGACTGGTCATCGGCTTCGGCACTGAGCCAGGGTTCCCCCCGTACCTGTGGCTCGTGCATCTCGGCGCGGGCGGGACACGTTCCCCCGGTCCCGCCCGCGCCCTTCTCACCCCTCCGTGCCCGCGCGACGCTCACCCGTGGACGACGACCTTGTCGCCGTTGCGCACCTGCCCGTACAGCCGGGCGATGGCCGCCTCGTCCCGCACGTTGACGCAGCCGTGCGAGGAGCCCGCGTAGCCCCGCGCGGCGAAGTCCGCCGAGAAGTGCACGGCCTGGCCGCCGCTGAAGAACATGGCGTACGGCATCGGCGAGTCGTAGAGCGTCGACCAGTGGTCGCGGGACTTCCAGTAGACCTGGAAGACGCCGTCACGGGTCGGTGTGGGGTCGGCGCCGAAACGGACGGGCAGCGTCATCACGGTCCGCCCGTCGATCATCCAGCGCAGGGTGCGGGTGGACTTGCTGATGCACAGCACCCGGCCCGTCCGGCACCGCGCGTCGGGGGCGGCGGCCGGCTGGCCGCCCATCAGATACAGCTCCCACTTGCCCGGTTCGTGCGTCATGCCGAGCAGCCGCTGCCAGGTGACGGTGTCGGTCCTCCCGGTCCGCGGCAGTCCGCGCTTGCCCTGGAACCCCTCGACCGCCTCCCTCGTCCGGTCGTCGTACGTCCCGGTGGGACCGTCGAACAGCCAGGCGACCTGACGCAGCCGGGCCTGGAGCTCACGGACGTCACGCCCCGAGTCGCCGGGCGACCAGAGCACCCGTGCGGGCGGCCGTGGCGGGACGGCGGTCTCCGCGCCGCCGCCCTTCCCTCCGCCGTCGGAACCGGAACCGGAGCCGGAGTCCGGGGGGCGGTAGGCGGACGGCGTCCCGCCCGGTCTCTCGACGTGTATCGGTGACCGTTGCCTGCCGTCCGCGTCGACGGGCTGCACCGTGCACCCCACGACACCGCCGGCCAGGGCGGCCGACGCCAGGAACACGGCCACCGCTCTCCCCGTCCCCATGCCCGTACTACGCACGCGGCCCCCCCGTCGTCTCACCGGTCGCGGTCGGTCGTCATCCAGGGTTTTTCCCTGAGATGTTCCCCGGACGTGACCGCTTCCGAACCACGGGGCATGGTGGTGTGTGACGGGAAGACGGCCGGGGCGGCGTGTGCTGTGAGCGCGGTCCCACCGGCTCTGTGAGCAAGGTCCCAGCGTGCGCCTCTGCACCGGGCCGCATCCGCACGGCTACAGTCCGTCGAAGCGTCGGGTCTTTACTGGCGGGTAACTGACGGGTAACAGGCGAGCGGGCCGAGCAGCACCGCTCAGCGGGAGGCATCACACCATGGCGCGCGAGTCGGACAGTGCCCGGACCACCGAGAGCGGACTGCCCATCGAACCGGTCTACGGGCCGGATTCCCTCGAGGGCTGGGACCCGGCCGAGCAGCTGGGTGCCCCGGGCGCCTACCCCTTCACCCGGGGCGTGTACCCGACGATGTACACCGGCCGTCCCTGGACGATGCGCCAGTACGCCGGTTTCGGCACGGCGACCGAGTCCAACGCGCGGTACAAGCAGCTGATCGCCAACGGCACGATGGGCCTGTCGGTCGCCTTCGACCTGCCCACCCAGATGGGCCACGACTCGGACGCCCCGATCGCCTCCGGCGAGGTCGGCAAGGTGGGCGTCGCCATCGACTCGATCGACGACATGCGGGTGCTGTTCGACGGCATCCCGCTGGACCAGGTCTCGACGTCGATGACGATCAACGCGCCCGCCGCCCTCCTGCTGCTCCTGTACCAACTGGTCGCCGAGGAGCAGGGCGTGCCGGCGGGCAAGCTCACCGGCACGATCCAGAACGACGTGCTGAAGGAGTACATCGCGCGGGGCACGTACATCTTCCCGCCGAAGCCCTCCCTCCGGCTGATCGCGGACATCTTCAAGTACTGCAGGGCCGAGATCCCGAAGTGGAACACGATCTCGATCTCCGGCTACCACATGGCCGAGGCGGGGGCCTCCCCCGCGCAGGAGATCGCGTTCACGCTGGCCGACGGCGTCGAGTACGTCCGTACGGCGGTCGCGGCCGGGATGGACGTCGACGACTTCGCCCCGCGCCTGTCGTTCTTCTTCGTCTCCCGGACGACGATCCTGGAGGAGGTCGCCAAGTTCCGGGCGGCCCGCCGGATCTGGGCGCGGGTGATGAAGGAGGAGTTCGGGGCGAAGAACCCGAAGTCCCTGATGCTGCGTTTCCACACGCAGACGGCCGGTGTGCAGCTGACGGCCCAACAGCCCGAGGTCAACCTGGTCCGCGTCGCCGTCCAGGGCCTCGCGGCGGTGCTCGGCGGCACCCAGTCCCTGCACACCAACTCCTTCGACGAGGCCATCGCACTGCCCACCGACAAGTCCGCCCGGCTGGCCCTGCGCACCCAGCAGGTCCTGGCCTACGAGACGGACGTGACGGCGACCGTCGACCCCTTCGCGGGTTCCTACGTCATCGAGAAGATGACCGACGAGGTGGAGGCCGCGGCGCTGGAGCTGATGCAGAAGGTCGAGGACCTCGGCGGCGCGGTCAACGCCATCGAGCACGGCTTCCAGAAGAGCGAGATCGAGCGCAGCGCCTACCGCATCGCCCAGGAGACCGACTCCGGCGAACGGGTCGTGGTCGGCGTCAACCGCTACCAGCTCGACGCGGAGGAGCCGTACGAGCCGCTGCGCGTCGACCCGGCGATCGAGGCCCAGCAGGCCGAACGCCTGGCCAAGCTCCGCGCGGAGCGCGACCAGGGCGCCGTGGACTCGGCGCTCGCCGCCCTGAAGAAGGCGGCGGAGGGCGAGGACAACGTCCTGTACCCGATGCGCGAGGCCCTGAAGGCGCGGGCGACGGTGGGCGAGGTGTGCAACGCGCTGCGGGAGGTGTGGGGGACGTACGTGCCCAGCGACGCGTTCTGAGCCGACGGGTTACCCCGGACGGGTGATCATGGGCGGAACGTGCCCGGTTCCGGGTTACGGCCATGAAGGGTGTTCCCGGAAGGGGGTGCCGTGGCTGTGAACCTTGACAAGTCGCCGCTTGCCGATGCCGCTGAACGGATCTGTAAGGAGCTGCCCGCACACCGCGTGGAGATCCTCAACGGATGCATGAGCGTGACCCAACCACCGGGCGGCCCGCATCAAGAGTCGCTGACCTGGCTGGTCGAGAAGTTTTTCAGGGCCGGAGCCAGGCAAGCGGGACTCAGGTACATGCAGGGCATCGGCTTGTGGCTGCCGACGGGGCCGGACGACTACGCGGTACCGGATTTCTCTGTCGTCCACGCCGACTACAGGGACGCCTTGGTCGAGAAGAATCGCTACGCGCCGCACGTCTTCCGACTGGTCCTGGAGGTGACATCGTCCTACCGGACGTACGACACGGCCACGAAGGTCGATGCCTATGCCCGGGCCGATGTGCCCGCCTACATCATTGTCGACCGCACGCACGACGAGGCCCTGCTCCACACCGACCCGGCCGACGGCAAGTACCCCGACCCCCAGCGCTTCAAGCGGGGCCAGTCCGTCCCCGTCCCGGAGTCCGTCGGGATCACGCTCGACCTCTCCGTCGCCACACTGCTCGACGGCGACGGCGACGGCGACGGCTGACCGGACTCCGGACAGCCGGATCGGAGTGTCGTACCCCCGTGCGACACTCTTTTCCATGTTCGGTGTCATCGATCTTCCCACCTACCTCGCGGGCCTGATCCTCATCGTGCTGCTGCCCGGCCCCAACTCCCTGTACGTGCTGTCGGTCGCCGCCCGCCGGGGCGTGCGGGCCGGGTACACCGCCGCGGCCGGGGTCTGGTGCGGGGACGCCGTGCTGATGACGCTGTCCGCCGCCGGAGCCGCCTCGCTGCTCCAGGCGAACGCCTTCCTGTTCGGGATCGTGAAGCTGCTGGGCGCCGGATATCTGACCTGGCTCGCCATCGGCATGCTCCGCGCCGCCTGGACGATGTGGCGCACGCGCCGGGAGAGCGACCCGGCCGGTGTCCCGGCCGCCGCCACCGCCGCGGAGCGGCCCTTCCGCCAGGCGTTCGTCATCAGCCTCTTCAACCCGAAGGCGATCCTGTTCGTCGTCGCCTTCTTCGTGCAGTTCGTCGACCCGGGCTACGCCTATCCCGCCCTGTCCTTCGTGATCCTCGGCGCCATGCTCCAGTTCGCCAGCGGTCTCTACCTCAGCGCGCTGATATTCGGCGGCACCCGGCTCGCCGACGCCTTCCGCCGCCGCCGGAGCCTGTCGGCGGGGGCGACCTCGGCGGCGGGCGCCCTGTTCCTGGGCTTCGCGGTGAAGCTTTCGCTGGCGAGCGCGTAGGGCCACCGCCGGGCCCGCCCCGCGGGGCGGGCCCGGCGGTGGTCAGGCCGTCTCGGACGGGGGCTTGGCGGAGGGCCGGGACAGCAGGGTCCGGATCTTCGGGGGCAGGGTCTCCTCCACGTACCGGTTCAGCAGCCAGGCCAGTGCCAGCATCGCGGTGATCGTGAGGACGAAGGTCTCCGCCGAGCCGATGCCCAGGCCGCGGTGCAGGGCGTGGATGACCACCCAGCCCAGGTGTTCGTGGACCAGGTAGAACGGGTAGGTCAGGGCGCCCGCGACGGTCAGCCAGCGCCAGTTCGCCCAGTTCAGCCGGCCCAGCGCGATGGCGGCGACCGCGACGAAGCCGAGCGTGACGACCAGGATGACGCCGAACGAGGTCCGGTGGGAGAAGGCGTCCGCGCTCGGCGCGTGCCACAGGTCCCGGACCGCGTAGTGCTGGCCGATCAGCCAGCTCACGCCGACGATGCCCCAGGCGTACGCGTCCTTGCGGTCCCGGTGGACGAGGTACAGGCCGATGCCGCCGATGAAGAACGGGGCGTACTCCGGCATCAGGACGAGGTCGAGCAGCGGCTCGTTCGCGGCCTCGGCGATCGCGGCGGCCATGGTCCACACCGCGCAGAACAGGATCACCCGCCGCCGGCTCGCCCCGGGCATCACCACGAACAGGGCGAACAGCGCGTAGAAACGGATCTCCACCCACAGCGTCCAGCACACGCCCAGTACCCGGTCCGCGCCGAGCGGCTGCTGGAGCATCGTCAGGTTCACCAGGGCGTCGCTCGGGGAGACGGCCTCGTAGACGACCACCGGCAGGGCGAACACCGCCGTCACGAGCAGGACCGCCACCCAGTAGGCGGGCAGCAGCCGGGAGGCGCGGGAGGCGAAGAACGACCGCAGCGGCCGGCCCCAGCCGCTCATGCAGATGACGAATCCGCTGATCACGAAGAAGACCTGGACGCCGAGGCAGCCGTACGAGAAGTACGCGTGCAGGGTGGGGAACTGGTCCTTCGGTGAGCTTCCCCAGGCCGTGCTGACGTCGCCGCCCCGCCCGCCGTAGTGGTAGGCCGCGACCATCAGTGCGGCCAGCAGCCGCAGCCCGTCCAGGGCGCGCAGACGGCCGCCGGAGGTGCTGGACCGGGCCGGGGCGGCGGTGGGGGTGTCCCGCTGTTTCGCGGACGCCGTGGCGGTGGGCCGGGGCTGCGGCGCCGGGCTGACGGCCGTCTCGGTCACGCTGGTGGTCCTCCGTGCTCGTACTGTCCGCGCCGTCCGCGCCCTTGCCCCGCCCGGGTGTCAGGAGGCCCGTAGGAACGCGGAGTGGGACGCCTTGCCGAGGTAGGTGAAACGGGTGTCGCTCGTGAGGTGCTTGTCCAGCGCCTCCTTGATGCCCGGCCACTTGGGGTCGCCGAAGTCGTCGAGGACGACGATCGCGCCCGGGGCGGCGATCTCCTCCGCCCACTCGAGGTCCCTGGCGACACCCTCGGCCGAGTGGTCGCCGTCGACGACGATCACGCCGTAGCGGCGGTCCGAGACGGCGGCGCGGGTGTCGGGGTCCTCGGAGAAACCGCGCTGGATCCGGGCGGCCAGGCCCGCCGGACCGGCCAGGGCGAGGTTGGTGCGGACGGCGTGCTCGTCGACCGGGGTGCCGGAGGGGTCGTCGCGCCGCGGCGTGCCGGGCTGGAGCTGCACGCCGGCGAACGGGTCGACGATCGTCACGCTCGGGCTGCGGCCGTCGCGCTCCAGCATCCGGATCAGCCCGGTGGAGAACATGCCGTAGAGCGTGCCGATCTCGAGGACCTCGTCGTTCGGCGGGTCGAGCAGGGGGATGGTGCCGAGCTTGCCGCAGATGTTCATGGTGCCGCCGGCGATCCGGCCGACCCCGAGCGACTCCAGTGAGACCAGCAGCCGGAACGCGGTGGCGACGTTGCGCTCGGCGGCGGCCCGGTCCCCCGCCAACTCGGCCACCTCGGAGTGCAGGCGGCCCAGCGGGCCGGGGCTCACCCTGCGTGAAAGTCCTCGACCACGAGAGCCGAGCAGCAGGTCGAGGGTGAGTTGCCCGCGCTTCATCTCCTCGACGGCATCGCGGAGTCGCTCTCTCTCCACGGTGTCCGCGGCGGCCGCCGAGCGGATGCGCCGCTCGATGCGTCGGTCGATGAGATCGGCCACCGGGCGCAGCAGGCGCCGGGAAGCGGGGCTGGTCAGCAGGGAACGGCTGTTCATGGAACCGAATGCCTCAATCCGTCGGGAGTCGAGCAGGAGTGATGCGGCTTGCGGACTGGGGACAGGCTAGGGGCGGGGGCGCGGTGGGGGAGGAATACGAAGTCGATCGGCAGGCGAACAAGTGGCGAACTCCGTATGGAGCCCTCACGGGATCCGGGTGCGCCGGAGGCCGGAGGCCGGTGGACGCGGGAACGCCGAAGGCCCCGCCCCCGCGAGTCAGGTCGCCTCGGCGGGGTGGGGCCTCTTCGTGCGTACGCGCTCCGGCCGGCTCACCCGAGCAGGCGTCGCAGCTTCAGCCTCCCCCACAGCAGGCTGGTGGCGAACGACAGGGCGATGACGGTGATCAGCAGACCCACCAGGAGCAGCCCCGCCACCGGTCCGCTCAAGTCCGGCGACACCAGCGGGGCGACGATCTCCTCGACGAACAGCACATGCACCATGTACGCGCCGAGCGCGGCGTTGGCCAGCTTCCGCAGCAGGGGCCGCCGCTTCTCGGGAACCCTGACCCTGCTGATCAGAAGCAGCACGCAGATGCTCATGAGGGCGACGAACAGGTGCGCGTTGGGCATCACGTAATGGATCTGCGTGTTGTACCAGAGGGCCCCGACCATGGTGAGCGGCAGCAGGAGGAACAGCGGCCGGCGCGACCGTACGGCGCCGGCCGGGAGGGAGAACAGCAGCGCGCCGCCGACCGCGTACACCAGTGAGTAGGTGCCGAAGCCCCAGGCCGAGGAGGGCATTTCGTGATCCGTCACCTCGGCGAGAGTGGTCAGCACGCTGGGGAGGACCGCGATGCCGAGCAGGGCCGCCCCGAGCCCCCAGGGCCGCTTGCCGGCCTTGAGCAGCACCGCGAAGGCGAGCAGCATGATGATCGGGATGTAGGCGTACATGAACCACAGGTGGTAGGCGGGCTGCACGGAGCCGAAGAGGGAGTCCGTGGCCAGCTCGGTCACGGGCCGGTCGTTGCGGTCGCGCAGCCAGGCCCAGACGAGGTAGATCGCCGTCCACACGAAGAGCGGAACGAGGTTGCGGACGATCCGCTGCCACATCCGCGCGCTGTCCCGCGGGGGCGCGCCGACCAGTACGGCCCAGCCGGCGATGGCGAAGTACATGGGGACGGCGAACGGGTTGATCGCCTCCGCCACGTGTCCCGCCCAGTACGATCCGGAGCCGTTCTCCGGATCGTTGCCGGTGGCGCGGATGAACTGGGCGCCCACGTGTCCCAGCATGATGGTGGCGGAACAGACCAGCCGCATCAGGTCGATGTCGAAGCGGTGTTCGCGCGGTGCGGCGGTCTGTCCGGAAGGAGCGCTGCTCTGCTGCTGAGGCAGGAGCACTGCGGTGTCGTTCGGCACCGGGCCACTCTCCGTGTGCCCGGTGTACGGGAGTTGACGAGTGAATGGCTCCACTGTGACCGGTGGGTCTCGGTTGGCGGCCCGGTGCGGGTGAGGGGGGCTGGTCTTTTGGCGGCCGGGGCTGCGTCACCCCTTCCGGACGCCGCGCCGTACCGTCCTGCGCACCACGCGCTTCGCCCGGCTCACTTGGAGCTTGGCGCGCGATCGGGGTTTGCTGCCGGGAAGGCGGAGCTCGGCCAGCCGCGGTTCGGGGAAGTAGTGGCCGGGGCTGCCGGCCAGGTTGCGTCGCAGCCAGTCGGCCGTCGACTCCCGCAGCTGTGGGTACGTCTTGGGCTGCATGCAGAAACCCATCGCGCTCACCAGCGGTGACAACGTCTCGGAGGCCGCGCCGACGAGCGCCGGGTCCTGGCCGCGTTCCAGATCGGGTACCAGATGGTCGATCACGGCCAGGGGCACGCGGTTGCTGTTCGGATAGGGCTTGAGGCGCCCCATCACCAGTCCGGTCCCCACCCGTGCGACGGGCACGTCGTAGTAGGCGGAGGCGGTCACCATCGCCGTCGAGAAACAGCCGACGACGAGTGCGGGACGGCAGTGGTGGTACAGCGTCTCGGCCAGCAGCGGCGCGTCCAGCACGGTGAGCCGGACCCCGGCGTCCGCCGCCGCTTTGCTCAACGCCGCCGAGTAGCCGGCGGGCGCCGTCGGATGGGGCTTGAAGACCACGGACCGGTGGCCGGCCCGCACGGCCCCGGTGAGCATGCGGACATGGAGGTCCTCCTCCTCCTGCGCGCTCAGGATGTTGATCGCCGCCAGGTACTGGCCGAGCAGCACGGCCGTCGGCGCCTCCTCCAGGACGGGCGCCAACCGCGGGTCGTCCGCCGCGTCCCGGGAGATCTCGTCGAGCACCTCGCGGAACGCCTCGTCCGGGACCACCTCGGGCCCGACGCCGTACTCGGACAGCAGCAGGGGCTTCAGACCGGGGATCAGATCGAGGTGGAGCAGCCGCCGGATGCGGCGGGCGATGGTCAGCGGCAGCTTGTCCCGGGTCGGGCCGTAGCTCATGAGGCCGTCGGCGTACACGTGGACGGTGCTCTCGGAGAAGATCGCCGCCAGCGCGCGGGCCGGGTTGACCTGGATCGACTCGACGGCGAGCTCGATCAGGTCCCGCTCGCCGATGCCCCACTGCAGACGGAACGCCTTCTGCCACATCACCGTGTCGTTGCCCCGCGGGCCCCAGGCGCTGGGGTGGTGGGGACTGATCGTCTCGTTCCAGCTGACCACTGAGTCGAACCGGCCCGCTATGCGCGCGTAGCCGTGCATCTCGTCGAGCCGCAGGGCGGTCTCCGGTATGGCGGCGTTGTTGGAGACCAGCAGGACGCGCCGGGCCCCGTCGCGCGGTCCGAACAGGCCCGCGTCGAGCGCCGCGGCGAGGGTGGCCGCTCCGTAGAGGGTCGAGACCTGGAAGATCTGGGTCTTGCGGGACATGGATCAGGCAGCCTTCCGCCCGTCACGCAGGCGGCTGAGCAACCTGCTCCGAGTGCTGTCGATGGTTCTGAGGGTCTCCTCGAGCGCATGCTGGGGCATGCGGTGCAGCGCGGCTCGCGTCTCCTGCCGCAGCCGCTGCGCCGCCGAGGGCTCGTACTCGTCCGCCTTGCCGATGTGGAAGGCGATCATGGCGCAGTAGGTCCGTACGGCCTTGAGGAGGAAACGTTCTGCCTCCGGATCCTTCTGCAGCTCCCGCAGCAGCGTGTCGTACGACGGGATGAAGTCCAGCTGACGGGAGTCCTTGATCTGGGTGAGCGAGGTCGCGACGCCCCGCCGGTAGAACACGCCGTGCACACCGAGGGACGCGTACGTCCTGGCCTTCAGGTGCAGCTGCCAGATCCACAACCGGTCCTCCGCCGTGCGGAGTTCGGTCGCGAAGCGCATGCCGCCGTCGTCGAAGAGATGCCGTCGGTAGACCCCCGCCCAGACGAAGGGGTAGTCGACCATGGTCTCCATGTCGGCCGGCGCTATCCCCTCACGCGGATCCATCACGATGTTGCGCGCCGGTGCCGAGGGCCGCCGGATCACCCGCTCGGTGCCGGTGACCTGGACGTGATCGGTACGGGCGAAGTCGCAGCCCAGCTCGTCCATGGCGCGCACCAGTTCGGCGAGGTGGCCGGGCCCGTACCAGTCGTCACCGTCGAGGAACGTGATGAACTCGCCGTCCGCCGCGTCGATACCGCTGTTGCGCGCCTGGGCTATCCCCATGTTCTTCTCGTGCCGGATCACCCTGGCGCGGGGCTGCCGCTCCGCCCACCGGTCGATCACCGAGGAGGTGGAGTCCGTGGAACAGTCGTCCACGAGCAGGAACTCGACATCGGGGCCCGCGTTGTTGGCGAGGCTTCGCAGCGTGCTCTCGGCAAACGCTCCCACATTGTGCATGGGGACGACGACGGACAATCTCGGCACGGGGGCCTCTCACGCTCGAAGGATGGAGATGCGGAACAGTCTGTCGACTTTTTCGAAAGGGAAGATGCGGTCCGAGACGGAGAGGTGAATTCCGCACGCGTCGAAGGTGAATTCTCGGTGTCTCACGCTCGGCCGAAGGTTTTCCGGAGTCCGTCGATGTTCGACCGGGTGGTTTCCCACAGGAACTTCTGCGCGCCGTGCACGTCCGCCACGGCTGCCGCGTGGTCGTCGAGGATCGCCGCGGCCCGCTCCGTGAGCCGCGCGCCCAGTTCCCGGTCGTGCACGGACAGCCCCCACTCCGCGCGGCCGATGTCGGACAGGAAGTAGGCGAGTTTCGGGTGGGAGACCAGGCTGAGGATCGGGGTGCCGCAGCCGAAGGGGATCATGCCCGCGTGCCCGCGCATGCCGATCACCAGCCGCGACCGGCCGTACAGATCGCGGATGCCGTCGTTCGACATGTCGTACAGCTGCTCCACGGGCAGGCTGAGGCCGTGCTCCCGGCGCAGGTCGTGCACGAACTTCTCGTCGGCGGGCATGTGGGCCGCGTACCGCACGTCGGCCCTCTCCCGCAGGGCCCGCAGCGCGGTGGCCAGCTGGGCGAGGAAGTGGCCGTAGTCGTGGCCGAACCGCAGTCCCGCGCGGTCGTACGCGCAGTTGACCAGGACGGTGTCGGACCGCTCCGCCGGGTCGAGCAGTCCCGGGACGAGATACCGGGCCACCGTGGTCGGGCAGGGCTGGTAGCGCACCCGGTCGCGCAGCTCCTCGGGCAGCAGCTCGCGGACCCGCTCGATCGAGCCGTGGTTGCGCAACCCGAAGAACGCCGACCGCTCGACGAGGACCCGCAGACTCTCGGCGAACCGGGCCCGGCGGTAGAGCTGCCCGTCGAACACGTTGTAACCGACGGCGAACACCGCCAGGGGAGCGGTGATCCGGGCCAGGATCCCGTCCGGGACGTTCCACTGCCAGTGGCTGTTGCCGTTGGGGGAGGTGTCCGGGAGGAAGAGCCCGCCACCGCCCACGATCACCCCGCGCCGGGCGTTCAGCCGCTCCAGCGCCGCCTCGTCGACCAGGTGGTGCACCGGCTGCCGGTACCAGCGGCGCGGCCCGGTGTCGGCGTCGAAGCACATGCGCACGGCCTCGGGCAGGACCTTGTCCCCGGCGTTCTCCTGCCCCTCCGCGAACAGCGCCACGTGCGCCAGCTGGTCCGCGGCGGCGGTCGGCTGCCGCGGTTCCGGACCCTTCGCGCGGGTACGGACGTACCAGCTGTGGCACCCGGCGTCGGTGGGGTCGGCGTCCAGGCCGTCCCGGGCGTACGCGTGCGCGTCCTCCTCCCGCCCGCACAGCCACGCCAGGCGGGCGAGCTGGGCGAAGGCGCGCGGGGCGACATCGGGTGACGCCGCCGCCAGCAGCAGGTGGGCCTCGGCCTCGTCGTAGCGCGACAGCGCCATCAGTGACAGGCCGAGCGTCTCATGGCACCGCGGCGCGTCCAGCCGGTCCGCCACCACGGGCGCCAGGACGTCGACGGCCTCGTCGTGGCGGCCCTGCCGGCGGTACACGTCGGCCACCGTGCGGGCGAGGTCCAGGGAGGGGCGCGCCGCGAGCAGGGGCGGGGCGCAGTGCGCCAGGAGATCGGGGTGCTTGCCGCCGGGCAGGGCACAGTAGGCGGCCCGGAAGTCGTCGTCGCTCATCTCGAAGCGGCGCCGCGCCTCGGCGGCCGGACCGTACCCGGGCGCGTCGAACGGTTCGGTGAAGTGGAGGACGGCGACGTTCGGGGGCACCGGCGTGTCGTCGTACAGCCGCCGGGAGAGGAAGTCGTAGCGCGCGTCCAGCGGAACCAGGACGTCCGTCGGCGCGTCCGGACCGTTCTCCTCGAAGACGTCGGCGAACCGGACCGCCACGGCGTCGTCCACGTCGGCGCGCTGGACGACCAGGAGGCCGTCGGGCAGGACGGCGCGCCGTGCACCGCCCTCCGCGTCGCACAGCAACTGCGGTACGGCGCCCACACCGTGGCGCATCCGCAGCAGCTCACCGATGTCCCCGAGGACGACCATGGCCGGACCGAGGGCGATGACGGTGTCGTAGCCCTCCAGCCGGAAGAGGTCCGTACGGCTGTCCGCCCGGCGCGTGACGATCCGCGGGTGCAGGCGGCGAAGCGCGTCGAACGCGGCGTCGGGCAGCCCCGGGTGCAGGACCACGAAGTCCTCGCACACGCCCGGGTTGGTCAGCGCCAGGCTGCGTATCAGCGTGGGGAGAGCGGACACGCGGTCGGAGTCGGTGTGGACGGCGAAGGCCATCCGGCGTCTGCCGGTGACGGTGCTCCGGTCGTCCGCGGAGGAGTGGGTCATCTCAGGGCGATCCTCATCTTGCTGTCGTCGACGCGCGTCGCACGGTCCATGACCCACTCGGCTTCCCTCGGCCGCAGCCGGCCCGGCAGGCCGAAGCCGATGAGGTCCAGCCGGGGGCTGACATCCAGGAAGTCCAGCAGCCTCAGGACGGTGAAAGCGGTGGTGGTCGCCGTTTCCCAACTGTCCTCACCCAGCAGCGCGGGGTCGGTCAGGGGCCGGCGCAGGGAGGCGTCACCGATGTGTTCCTGTGCCCCGGGCACGAGCCGCTGTCGGGTGGCGCGGCGCCATCTTGCGGCCGGGTCGCCGAACACCAGCCGGATGCCGGCCGGCTCGGTCCAGGCGGGCCCGTTCCACGGGGTGTCGCCCCGCAACGAGACGGCGTGCAGGTCGGTGCGCTCGCCGGTGTCCTCGGCGCGGATGCGGAACGAGTCGCAGCGCACCACCAGGTCGTAGCCGTCGATCTCGGCGCCCAGCCCGCTCCCGGCTGTGCTCCCGGTTGCGTTCCCGCCGTGCGAGACCAGGCACACCGTCCGCCCCGCGACCAGGCCGCGCAGACCACTGACGCCGATCGGAGTGCTTCCGCCGAGCAGCGGGTCGGGCGTTCCGGTCCGCTCGACGAGCCGTCGGTACGTGCCGTACAGCGCCAGCAGGCGCCGTACGTCGGGGTCGGCGATGCCGCGCTCGGCCACCCGTGCCCGTACGTGGGCGGCGAATTCGGGCGCCGCGCTCGCGCCGGGCTGTCCGTGCGGGCCGTGCAGGGGGGAGTCGGCCCCGGGGGAGAGGGCGACGGCCGCGTCCAGGCACGCCTTCCGGCGGCGCAGGGTGTCGATCCTGCGGGCGATCTCGGGTGCTCCGGAGCCGTTCTGCCGCAGCGCGAGGTGGCGTTCGTAGCTCTCCAGAGCCTCCTCGTCACGACCGAGCCCGTCCAGGGCCAGGCCGTGCAGCCGCCAGGCGCCCTGGGACCGCTGACGGATCAGGGTCGCCGTCTCGGCGACGCCCAGGGCGAGGCGCAACGCGCCGTCCCCACCGGTCTCGAGCGCACGCTCGCCGACCTGGAGCAGGGCGTCGAAGGGGTCGGCGGACGGGGTCTCGAGGGAGACGGCGAAGGCGCCGATCGCCTGCGTCAGCCGGGCGGGGGCGGGCGTGGCGCCCTGTGCCGCGAGGTACTCGCCGCACAGGCGCGTGCTCCGGGCGAACAGGGCCGGCCTGGCGGCTTCCTTCTGCCGTGCCTTGAACAGTCCCGCCAGGGGGTTCGTCATACGTTCCACCGTTCTCGGATCGGAGGCCGAATGTGCCCCACTGTCACGAGCCGCGGGTGGCTTTCCGGCGGATGGACGGTGAACACTGCCCTTCGGACAGCCGACCGGTCCTCGCCGCCCGGCCGCACGTCGTTCCTCACCGCTTGACCGCGCGCCGGACGGCCCGCGCACGCCGCACCACTCTGCGTGCCGTCGCGTTGTGCCGCAGGAACGCCAGGCGCTGCGGAACGCCGCCGGGCAGGCCCAGCGAGGTGAGCCGCCGCTTCTTGAAGTACCGCCGGGTGCCGCCGTCCAGCCGGGTGGACAGGTAGCGCTCGGCCTGCGGCCGCAGCTCCCGGAGGATCCTCGGCTGCATCGCGAAGCCGACGGTGCGGACCAGGTCGCCGAGCGTGTCGGTGTCCACGGCCCCGCGCCGCTCGGCGACCGCCGCCGTGTCCGTCGGCGCCGGCAGCAGCGCGTCGACGATGGTGACCGGGATCCGGTTGCTGTTCTCATAGGGCGTCAGCCGGTCCAGCAGGGTGTCCGTGCCGACCCGGGCGACCGGCAGGCCGTACAGGGCGGACGCGGTCAGCAGGGCCGTGGAGAAGCAGCCGACGACCAGGGCCGGGCGCATCCGCTGGTACAGCACCTCGGCCAGGACCGGGGTGTCCACCACCGTGAGGTCGACGCCGAGCCGTTCGGCCTCCTCCTCCAGGGTGCGGACGAAGCGCGCCGGGGCCGTGGGGTGCGGTTTGAACACCACCCGGCTGTGACCGAGGTGCACCGCGCCCTTCAGCATCCGCACATGCAGGTTCTCCTCCTCCTCGGCGGAGAGGATGTCCAGCGCGGACAGGTACTGGCCCAGCAGCAGCGCGGGCTCCGTCACGTCGGGCAACTCGGCGTCGATGTCGACCAGCTCGGCCAGCACCTTGGTGAACGCCGGGGTCGCCACCACCTCCGGCGCCACCCCGAACTCGGTGAGCAGCAGCGGCTCGAGCCCCGGCACCAGGTCGAGGTGGAGCAGCCGCTCCACCCGGGTGCCGACCAGCGGGTCGATCTTGTTGCGGGTGGGGCCGTAACTCATCAGACCGTCCGCGTAGACGGTGACGGGCGCGTCGACGAAGATCTGCGCCACTCCGAGCGCCGGGTTGACCTGGATGGACTCCACGGCGAGCGCCACGTCGTCGTCACCCAGGTTCCACAGCAGCCGCAGATGGCGCTCCCACAGGGGCACGTCCTCGAGGCGCGGCGCCCAGTTGCCGGGGTGGAACGGGAAGACGGCCTCGTTCCACGACAGCACGTCGTCGAACCGGGACCGCAGGTGCTCGAACCCGGGCATCTCGTCCACGGCGGGCGTCGTCTCGGGCGTCGTCGCGTTGTTGGAGACCAGCAGGATCCGCCGGCCGGCCGGGGCGAAGCAGCCCGAGTCCAGGGCGGCGGCGAGGGTGGCCGCTCCGTAGAGGGTCGACGCCATGAAGATCTGAGTGGTCACGCGGCGACCTCCGAGGCCGGCACCGGACGGCGGCGCAGTCGGCGCAGCCGGGTGGCGCGCTCGGTGTCCATCGAGTCGAGTGCGTCGTCGAGTACGTCCTGCGGCATGCGCCGCAGCGCGGCGGTGCCCATGTCCTTCAGTTTCCGGGCCACGGATGGCTCGAACCTTTCGATGGATCCCAGATGGTGGGAAATGATGGCGCAGTAGGTGCGCACGGCCTTCGGCAGCAGCCTCGCCGCCTCGGAATCCCGCGCGGTCTCCTCGACCACCTGGTCGAACGCGCGAATGAAATCGAGCTGCCGGGCGTCGCCGATCTGGGTCAGCGACGAGGAGACACCGCGCCGGTAGAACACCCCGAGCAGGCTGGTCACCGCGAAGGACTCCGCCTCCCGGTGCAGCTTCCAGATCCAGGGCCGGTCCTCGGCGGTGCGCAGTCCGTCGGTGAAGTGCAGCAGGCCCCGTTCGACGAGCCTGCGGTGGTAGACGCCCGCCCAGGCGTAGGCGTAGTCGACGGAGGTGGTCCGGTGGGCGGGGAGGATCGCGTCGCGCGGGCTGAGCGGCACGTTGCGCCGGCCGTGCGGGACGCGGTGCACGGTGCGGGCCCGCGCCGTGCACTGCACATGGTCGGTGCGGACGAAGTCGCAGTCCAGCTTCTCGATCGCGGAGACCAGCCGGGCGTAGTGGCCCGGCGCCAGCCAGTCGTCGCCGTCCAGGAAGGTCAGGTACTCGCCGCGGGCCCGGTCGATGCCGGTGTTGCGGGCGGTCGCGAGCCCGCCGTTCCGTTCGTGTCTCACCAGCACCGCCCCCGGCAGTTCACGCTCCGCGCGCGCGAGGAGATCCGCGGTCCCGTCGGTCGAGCAGTCGTCGACGAGAATGAACTCGAAGTCGTCCCGCGCGTTGGCACGCAGACTCCGCAGGGCATCGGGGGCGTATGGGCGCACGTTGTAGAACGGCACGATGACGGAGAGCTTGAGCACGTCGGCGACGCTAGGCGGCGGCCCGTCATCCTGCTTTACCCACACCTTGATACGTGATGAACGACGCGTGTCGAAGCAGTGAAGCGAACATTTTTCCGGGCATCGGGCGGGCTGATTCGGCATTCGGCGATCTTCTGTTAACCATTTGTTGGATTCGGGTTGGGCCGCTACTAGAAATTGCTTCCTAGCGTCTTCGTCGTGCCAGTAAGTGCAACGAAGACCCTGCGAGTCGCCGTCCTCGCGGATTCCGACACCCGGTGGAAATGGGGCGCGCTCACCGCGAACCGCATCGCCCCGGAGAATTCGGACATCCGGCTGGACGGTTATCTCCTGCGGGGCCGTGCGACTCCCACCGCCCGTCAGCTCGAAGAGGTCGGCGTCCGGGCGGACGCCCTCCACGAGGTGACCGCGGTCCAGTTCCTGCACGCCATGCGGGAGGAGCCGTACGACGTCCTGGTCCTCGCCCTGGTCGGCGGCGGGGTCCAGGCGATGCTGCACGGACTCGGGCGGGTCTGGCAGGACGGCCCCGACGGCCGGCCGAAGCGGCCCGTCGTGGTCACCGGATACGTGGGCGTCGTCTACGAGAAGCTCGCCGACGGCCTGCTGCTGCGCCACGGAGCCGACCTCGTCCTCGCCAACTCCCGCCAGGACGCGGACCGTTTCCGCGCCGTGTACGAAGGAGTGGGCGCCGACGCCGGCTCGGTGACCGAGGTCGCGCTGCCCTTCCTCGGCGGCGCCGCCCACCCCGGGGAAGGGGAACACGACCCCTACACGGTCGTCTTCGCCGCCCAGCCCTCCGTCCCGGAGAGCCGCAAGGACCGCACCTACCTGCTGAACCGGCTGATCGAGCACGCCCGCCGGCACCCCGAGCGCGAGGTGCTGCTCAAGCTCCGCTCCAAGCCGGGCGAGCACACCACGCACATCGAGGAACTGCCGTACCAGAAGCTGGCCCAGCGGTTCGACCCGCCGTCCAACTTCCGCCTGGTGTACGGGCACATGGGCGAGGTGCTGGACCGCACCGACCTGCTGGTCACGATCAGCTCCACGGCCGCCCTGGAGTCCCTGCACCGGCGCATCCCGACCGTCGTCCTCACCGACCTCGGGGTGCGCGAGGCGCTCGGCAACCACCACTTCGTCGGCTCCGGCTGCCTCGCTTCCTGGGACCAGCTCGACGCCGGGCACCGGCCCGTGCCCGACGAGGAGTGGGTGTCCCGGCAGGGCGTCGCGACGGGAGGCTCGTACGCCACCGCCTTCGACGCCGCCCGCGAACGCGTCGCCGAACTGCTCGACCGCCCCGGCGGCCTGCCGCCGCTGGCCCCCTACTACACGTCCGTCACCGCGCCCGGCTATCTGCCCGGCCTGCTCGCCCGCCACCACCTCGGCCCGGACGGCACCCCGCTGCCCGGCGCCCCCGCCGCCGACAAGGAGCCCGGACCGGTCCGGCAGATCGTGCGCCGCGCGGCGCGCGGCGCCTACCGGCACGGCGTCCAGCGGGTGGCCCCGGTGGTCCGTCGGATGGGCGAACTGTGACCGCCTCCCTTCCTGCTCGAGGAGCTGATCCCATGACCGAACCGCAAGCGGGCCGAAGCGGTGTACCGGTACGCCGGGTGCTCGCCGTGATCCCCGCACGCGGCGGCTCCAAGGGCGTGCCCGCGAAGAACCTCGCACCGGTCGGCGGCGTACCCCTGGTGGTCCGCGCCGTCCGCGAGTGCCGGGCCGCGCGCCACGTCACGGACGTCGTCGTCTCCACCGACGACCAGGCCATCGCCGCCGCCGCCCGGCAGGCCGGCGCCGAGATCGTGCTGCGCCCCGCCGCCATCGCGGGCGACCTCGCCACCTCCGAGGCCGCCGTCCTGCACGCCATGGACGCCCACGAGGCCCTGCACGGCGCCCCGGTGGACGTCGTCCTGCTCGTCCAGTGCACCAGCCCCTTCCTGGTCCGCGAGGACATAGACGGGGTGGCCGGCGCGGTCGCCGAGCAGGGCGCCGACACGGCGGTGACCGTGGCTCCCTTCCACGGCTTCGTCTGGCGCGACGCGACGGACTCGACGGACGCGACGCCGGCGGACACCCGACCGGACGCCGGCAGCGGCGGATTCGGCGTCAACCACGACAAGTCGTTCCGCCCCCGCCGCCAGGACCGCCCCCAGGACCTCCTGGAGACCGGCGCCGCCTACGCGATGGACGCGACAGGCTTCCGCGAGCACAAGCACCGCTTCTTCGGCCGGACCGAACTCGTCCGCACCGACCCCGCGCGGGTCCTGGAGATCGACGACCCGCACGACCTCGCCCGCGCCCGCGCCCTCGCCCCGCTCTTCGACGCGGGCCGGCCGGACGCCCTCCCGACCGCGGAGGACATCGACGCGGTCGTCCTCGACTTCGACGGCACCCAGACCGACGACAGGGTGCTGATCGACTCCGACGGACAGGAATTCGTCGCCGTGCACCGCGGCGACGGACTCGGCATCGCCGCCCTGCGCAGGAGCGGACTGAAGATGCTGATCCTGTCCACGGAACAGAACCCGGTCGTCGCCGCCCGCGCACGCAAGCTCAAGCTCCCCGTGCTGCACGGCGTCGACCGCAAGGACCTCGCACTGAAGCAGTGGTGCGAGGAACAGGGCATCGCGCCCGAGCGCGTGCTCTACGTCGGCAACGACGTCAATGACCTCCCGTGCTTCGCCCTCGTGGGCTGGCCCGTGGCGGTCGCGAGCGCCCACGACGTCGTGCGCGGCGCCGCACGCGCGGTCACCACCCTCCCCGGTGGCGACGGCGCCGTCCGGGAGATCGCCGGCTGGATCCTCGGCCCCTCTCTCGATTCCCTCCCCAAGTAAGGAAACACCGTCATGAGCACCGTGAACCCCAGCTCCCGCATCCGCCGCTTCGGTACCCGCGAGGCCGGCCCCGGCCGCCCCGTGTACGTCACCGGTGAGATCGGCATCAACCACAACGGCGACATCGAGAACGCGTTCAAGCTGATCGACGCCGCCGCGGAAGCCGGCTGCGACGCCGTCAAGTTCCAGAAGCGCACGCCCGAGATCTGCACCCCGCGCGACCAGTGGGACATCGAGCGCGACACCCCCTGGGGCCGGATGACGTACATCGACTACCGCCACCGCGTGGAGTTCGGCGAGGAGGAGTACGGCCAGATCGACGCCTACTGCAAGAAGAAGGGCATCGACTGGTTCGCCTCCCCGTGGGACACCGAGGCCGTCGCCTTCCTGGAGAAGTTCGACGTCCCCGCCCACAAGGTCGCCTCGGCCTCCCTCACCGACGACGAGCTGCTGCGCGCCCTGCGCGCCACCGGCCGCACGATCATCCTCTCCACCGGCATGTCCACCCCGAAGCAGATCCGCCACGCGGTCGAGGTCCTGGGCAGCGAGAACATCCTGCTCTGCCACGCCACCTCCACCTACCCGGCGAAGGCGGAGGAGCTGAACCTGCGGATGATCAACACCCTCCAGCAGGAGTTCCCGAACGTCCCGATCGGCTACTCCGGCCACGAGACCGGCCTGCAGACCACCCTGGCCGCGGTCGCCCTCGGCGCCACCTTCGTCGAGCGCCACATCACCCTGGACCGCGCCATGTGGGGCTCCGACCAGGCCGCGTCCGTCGAGCCGCAGGGCCTGACCCGCCTCGTCCGCGACATCCGCACCATCGAGGCCTCCCTCGGCGACGGTGTCAAGAAGGTCTACGAGTCCGAGCTGGGCCCGATGAAGAAGCTCCGCCGGGTCCCCGGCGTCGTCGCCGAGGCGGAGATCGCCGCGGCCGCCGGCGAGCCGCTGACCGTCTGACCCTCCCCACCCACCATCCCCTTGACGACGGGAACGGTCGTACGTCGATGAGCCCCCGCGCCGGGAACGCCGGCTCCCACACTCTCGCCTTCGTCGAGAGCCCGGTACAGCTGCTGAACGTGCTGGAGTGGGCGCACGCGCATGCGCCCGGCGCGGGGCTCACCCTCGTGGTGCTGTCCCCCGTCGACCCCATGACCCGCGGCCAGTTGCGCCGCATGTCCGAACTGGCCCGCGAGGAGGGCCACGAGGTCCGCTGGGAGGAGGCGCGCGGCGGAGCCGGCGCACCCTTCCAGACCATCGCCGGCCTGGCCGGCCCGCTGCGCCGGGCCGACCGCGTCATCCTCGGGGACCCCTTCTCCCGGTACGTACAGCTCCTGCTGACGATCACCCGGGCCCGCGACCTCGTCGTCGTCGACGACGGCACGGCGACCATGGAGTTCGTCGGCCAACTCGCTCGCGGCGAACGCCTGGTGCGCTGGCACCGCAAGGGCGGCCGGCGCGGCCCCCGGGACCTCCTCCTCGCCCCGGTGTCCGGCGTCGCCCGGCGCAGGCTCACCCCGGGCGGCCGGCGCCGGGTGGAGGTCTTCTCCTCGATGCCGGTGGCGGACATCCCGCCCGGAGTCACCGTCAGCGCCAACGCCTTCGCCTGGACCCGGGCCCGGTTCGGCCCGCCCCGCATCACCAGGACCGCCGACATGGTGGGCACCTCCCTGGTGGAGACCGGCGTGGTGGACGCCGACGCCTACCTGGAGGCCGTCCGCTCCCTCGCCAAGACCCACGGCGCGACCCGCTACTTCGCCCACCGCCGCGAGAGCACCGAGAAACTCCACCGGCTCGCGGTCGAGACGGGCCTGGAGATCGTCCGCCCCGAACTCCCCCTGGAGCTGATCGCCCGCCGGGGCCCCATCGGCGGCACCGTCCTCAGCTTCCCGTCGACCGTCGTCCACACCCTCCCCCTCGCCCTGTCCGGCACGGAGGTGCGCATCGCGGTCTGCGACATCAACCCCGCCTGGCTCACCGAGAACGCCTCCCCCCGCGCCCAGGGCTTCCTCTCAGGCGTCACCGGCACCGCCCGCGACGTCCACCGCCTGTCGGCGGTGGCGACGGCGTGAACGGATGCCGGCGACCGCCCACTTGGAAGTGAGCGGCGGCGTCACCGCCCGCAGAGCGCACGGCGACTCTGCGGGAGCCCGGCCGGCCGGCAACGGTCACTGCCCCTCACGGACCCCGGCCACCGGGCCCTGCTCGTGCCCGTTCAGCTTTCTTGTCGGGCAGGGCGCCTGGTCCCTTCAGGGCCGGGGGGAATGACCGTTCCCGCGAAGCGGGGCAGAAAATGGCCGCCTCCTGCGGGGCGACGCGGCGTCCCGCAGGAGGCGGCAGGTTCGGCTCCAAGCAGGTGTGGCAGTGCGCAGCTGGGAGTGGTGGCGGGATCGGTCGCTCGTTCGGGTGAGCCCGGCCGGATGCGAAGAGGCGAGCGAGGGGCGGGGCTACGTTGGACGGCATGTCACGTTTCCGGATGTACCCGACCACCGCGCAGGAGCAGCGGATGCTGCTGCACTGCGCGCACGCCCGGTACGTGTGGAACCTGGCCGTCGAGCAGCACGCGCACTGGAAACCGGGCCGCAGACCTGCTCCCGGGTTTGCCGAGCAGTGCCGTCAGCTCACCGAGGCCCGGCGGGAGAACGCCTGGCTGCGGGCCGGGAACGCGGAGGTGCAGCAGCAGGCGCTGAAGGACTTCGCCAGGGCCAAGAACGCCCGGTTCGCTTCCGGGTTCGGCGAGCCGACCTGGCGCAGGAAGCATGTGCATGAGGGCTTCCGGGTGATCGGCACCGACCGGGTCCCGCAGTTCCATCCGGACGGCACCTCGCAGCTGAACGCCAGGGGCAGGCAGGTCATGGGCCGCTCGGTGGTGGTGGAGAAACTCAACCGGCGCTGGGCGCGGGTGAAGGTGCCCGGCTGCGGCTGGGTGCGCTTTCGCCTCACCCGCGCCGAGCTGCCGCAGGCGAAGACGTTCCGGGTCACCTTCCGCAACCAGCAGTGGCACATCGCCTTCGCCGTCATCCCCGACCCCATCGACGCGCCCGGCATGGGGAAGGTCATCGGTATCGACCGGGGCGTGAAGATCACCGCTGCCCTGTCCGACGGGCGGAGGCTGAACTGCCCGCAGCTCACCACCCGGGAGCGGGCGCGGGTCCGCAAGCACCAGCGCCGGGCGGCCCGCGCTCCCAGGGGCAGCGAGGCCAAGGCCGCCGAGTACGCGAAGGTGGCCAGGATCAAGGCGCGGGAGGCGGCCCGGCGCAAGGACTGGTGCGAGAAGACCTCCACCATGCTCGCCCGCACCTGCCGTCTGATCCGGTTCGAGAAACTGCACATCACGACCATGACCCGCTCGGCGAAGGGAACCGTCGCACAGCCCGGCAGGAAGGTTAAGCAGAAGGCCGGGCTGAACCGGGCGATCCTCGCCCAGGGCTGGGGCCTGCTCCGTCGCCGGACCGGGGAGAAGGCCCCGGGCCGGGTCGAGGACGTGCCCGCCCCCTACACCTCGTTGCGGTGCAGCGCCTGCGGATGGATCGAGAAGGACTCGCGCAAGAGCCAAGCCGAGTTCGTCTGCGTGTCCTGCGGGTTCACCTGCAACGCCGATGAGAACGCAGCGGTCAACGTCGCGGCAGGACAGGGCGGGATCCCCCGCCCCCGGCGGGCAGCCGGTGCCGGAGGGGTGACAGCGGCCACTGGCCGCTCGAGCGCCCGTGAACCTCGACCCACCCAGGTTGGAATCCCCTTCCTTTGAGGAGGGGGAGGATGTCAAACCGGACACGGCGACGGCACCACGATCGGCGCCGAAGCACCGCATCTGGCCGAATGGATCGCCTGCGGCCACTGAGCCGACCCCGGGCCGGTGAACGACCGGCGACAGCGCCTTCGTCGTGGTCACGTGCGCCTTGGTCGGAGCACATGATCAGACGAAGGCTGCCTCAGTGTCCGGAAAACGCCCAGGTGAGCGACCCCATTCGAGATGTCGTTCGACGCCGGAAGCCAAAAGAACAAGCTGAGCAGCCTTGTGGAGTCCTCAGGAAGACTGGCGCTGCGAGCGCCGTGCCGAAAGAAGAGTGATACCGAGGACTCCGCCTGCTCCACTGCCGAGCACCAGGCCCATCGCCATGTTGTCGAAGACGGCCAGCCCGAGCACGAGCCCGACTGCGATGCCGATCAGCATGCCTACAACAAGCCCTGTGCTGTTGGACGGTACTTGGGCGTCCTCATTTTTCGTCACACGATCATTGTGCCGAACGAGTTCCCGGAAGCGAGCCCCCATACGGCCAACCTTCGAGGCCGGCCAGACCTTGAAGACCAAGCTCAAGAAGGGGGGGCGGACAAGGGAAGTGCTTGGTCTACCAGCGGGCGAGGATCGCTTCCGGGATGCTGAAGAGTTCACCGCAGTGGGCGTGGCCGAACAGGTAGGGGAGTTTGTCGGCGACCTCGGGATGCCCATCGGAGAGGACGCGTGCGTGGAGCCTGGGGAGCAACCCGTCGGCGGTGGCCGGGTCCTGAGGCTGGAGCGGGATCGTGTGAGCCAGCTGCCGCTTGAAGTACATCTCGTCGGCGGTGGAGTAGTGGCCGCCCTCTCCGAAGACGATGAAGTTCTCCGAGAAGCAGGCCGGGCAGGGGACCCCGTACTCCTCTCCGTTCACCTGGTCGAGGTGCTCGCCCCAGCCTTCGACCCCCTCGAAGCTGAGCAAGGTCGCCAGGAGCTGAACGTAGTTCAGGGAGTCATCGGCGAGGGCGGGGTCGTCCAGTGCTTCCTCTGTCAGCGCCAGCAGTTCGGTGATGTCGGCAGAGTGGGTGACGAAGGGATCCACGACCTCGGCGCGGATGTCGCGACTGGCCACGATCTGGTCGGCCAGGTAGAGCGGCATGCGCCGTTCGGCGAGTGACCACTGGCGGGCCTTCGCCGCCAGTTCCGGCAGGGCGGCGTAACTGGCCGAGTAGACGCCGCCCTGGTGGTACAGGCGGGAGGCCAGAGCGTCCCAGCCCGGATCCTGTGGGTCCGGGCCGACGGCGTCGAGCAGGCCGGGAATGTCTTCCGCGGTCCCATAGGCGTGCTGGAGCTGAGACCAGTTCGTCATGTGGAGATCCAAGCAGAGGCCGATCCTCGGGTAAGACATCGGACTGTTGCTCATCCCGCCCACGCCCGAAGACGCCGGCGAGGAGTTTCTCGACCTCTCCTCAAGGGGCGCCGACGGCGATAGGCGGAGTGCAGTCCGGTACGGACCGTGTCCGTCGGCCGGGGACCTTTCCGACTGTCACGCCGGGCCTGCCCCCGTTGACCCGCTGGAAGGCGTCTCCGGTCTGCGGGCCAGGAGGAGGGCGCGGGGGCGTTTCTCGTCGGTGGTCGGCTCCCGCAGGGTCTGGGCGGTGAGTTCCAGGCCCGCCTCGGCCAGGTGGGTGATGACCGTGGCGGGGGAGCGCCAGTGGTAGTCCAGGGAGACGGCGTGGCCGAAACGCTCGTCCAGGTGCAGGCCGCCGTCCTCGTCGCCCGACTGGAAGGCCAGCAGGATCGGGGCGCCCGGTGCCAGGACGCGGTGGAACTCGGCGAAGAGGCCGGTGAGGTGGTCGTCCGGGATGTGGATGACCGAGTACAGCGCCACGATGCCGCCCAGCGTCCCGGCCGGCAGGTCCAGCGCGGTCATCGATCCCACGTGGAACCGCAGCTCCGGATGTGCCGCGCGGGCCAGGGCCACCATGCGGGGTGAGAGGTCGACGCCGAAGACCGGCAGACCGAGCCGGTGCAGCCGTGCGGTCACGTGTCCGGGACCGCTGCCGAGGTCGGCGACCGGCAACCGGGTGGTCCCCTCGCCCGACCCGGCGGTCCGGGCGAGGTCCGCGAAGGCCGTGAGCAGGGCGCGTTCCAGGGGCAGATCGGCCAGTCCGTCGGCGAACCGGTCGGTGTAGTCGTCGGCGATGGCGTCGTAGGAGACGCGGGTGGCGTGGAGGAACTCCGGCAGGTCGGCACGCATGGCCCCGCACCCTATCGGCGGAACCCGGGGCCCCGGAGACGCTTTCACCCGTACGCGTGGACGACGGCGGTGGCGCGGGTGCCGTGTCCGTCACCTGAACCGGTCGGCGTGCCCCGGGCGATGCGTGGTACACCGAGGAGAGGTGAAGTGCGGTGAAACGGGTGCCGGAGAACGGCGGAACGACGACGGAAGCGCAGCGGAACGGCCGCTGTGACCGATGTCACGTACCGGCGGACCGGGCGGCCTCATACTCCGCGCAAGAGCGACGAGTTTACCCATCCCGATGTACGGCTATGCGCGGGGCCGCCAGTTTTTCTTCCCCTGACGGGTTGATTTTTCTTGATCGGGGAGCAGCGGACCGTCCCGGCGTCCTACCCTTCAAAGGGTGAAGCAACTGATGTCACTGGAGTCCGAGGTCGATCTGCCCGGCGGGGCGGTGCTTCCGGGCGCCCTCCCCGAGATGCTGCGCACCGAGCTCATCGCGTTCCGGCGCGACCTGCACATGCACCCCGAGCTCGGCAACCAGGAGTTCCGCACCACCGCGGCGATCAAGGAGCGGCTCGAGCGGGCCGGCCTCGCGCCCCGCGTACTCTCCAGCGGAACCGGCGTCATCTGTGACATCGGGGTGACGGACGGCACCGGCATCGCCGCCGACGCGCCCGCGGACATCGGCACGGACACCGACGCACCCGCGGGCATCGGCGCGGACGCGGGCATACTCGCCATGCGCGCCGACATCGACGGCCTGCCCATCCCCGACATGAAGACCGGGTGCCCGTACCGCTCCACCGTGCCCGACCGCGCGCACGCCTGCGGTCACGACGTGCACACCACCGTGGTGCTGGGCGCCGGGCTCGTCCTCGCCGAACTGCACCGTCAGGGCCTGCTGCCCCGGCCGGTGCGGCTGATCTTCCAGCCCGCGGAGGAGGTGCTGCCCGGCGGCGCCTCCGAGGCCATCGTGGACGGCGCGCTCGACGGGGTCGGGCGGATCATCGCCGTGCACTGCGATCCCCGGGTCGACGCCGGGCGGGTCGGGCTGCGCCAGGGCCCCATCACCTCCGCCTGCGACCGCCTGGAGATCGCCCTCGACGGCCCCGGCGGCCACACCGCCCGGCCGCATCTGACCACCGACCTGGTCACCGCCGCCGCCCGGGTCGTCACCGACGTGCCCGCCCTGGTGGGCCGGCGGGTCGACAGCCGCAGCGGGCTCGCCGTGACCTGGGGCAGGATCGAGTCGGGCCACGCGCCCAACGTCATCCCGCAGCACGCCGAACTCTCCGGCACCGTGCGCTGCCTCGACCTGGACACCTGGCGGCTGGCCCCCGACCTCGTGGTCGCCGCGATCGACGAGGTGGCCAACCTGCACGGCGCCAAGTCGGAGATCAACTACGTGCGCGGGGTCCCTCCGGTGGTCAACGAGGACGGCGTCACCGAGCTCCTGCGGGACGCCATGATCGCCCGGCGCGGCTCGGAGTCCGTGGAGACCACCGAACAGAGCCTCGGCGGCGAGGACTTCTCCTGGTACCTGGAGCGGGTCCCCGGCGCCATGGCCCGTCTCGGGGTCCGCCCTCCGGGCGAGCGCACCGTGCGCGATCTGCACCAGGGCGACTTCGACGTCGACGAGCACGCCATCACCGTCGGCGTCGAACTCTTCACCGCTGCCGCCCTGCTGGACGCCCTGCGGTAACTGCCCCTGGTTTCCCTCCACTTGAGCTCCCCCTTGCGCTCCGCTCGTGCTCCGCTCGTGCGTGCGCCGGGGAGGGGCGGAGTGGTGCGCGTGCCACAGTGGCGGCACGAATGGATAACAGCCCCGCGGTCCCCCGTTCCCAGGAGTGTCTACGCGCGTTAATCTGCGCCGAACCGAGCACCCGATGCGGGGCTTTGCGGAATGGGGAACTTCAGATGCGTCGGATATCCAGACTGACTCGCGTCGCGGTGGGCGTCGCGTCGCTCGCACTCGCCGCCACGGCCTGCGGCGGCACCAGCAGTGACAGTGGCGACAAGGGCGGCAAGGGCGGCACCAAGGAAGACCTCGGTCTCGCCATCGCCTACGACATCGGCGGCAGAGGCGACCAGTCCTTCAACGACGCCGCCTACGCGGGTCTGCAGAAGGCTGAGAAGGAGTTCGGCTACAAGACCGCCGACATCGAGCCCACCGACGGCGAGACCGACGCGGACAAGGAGCAGCGCCTGTCCTCGCTCGCCAAGCAGGGCTACAACCCCGTCATCGGCGTCGGCTTCGCCTACACGGCGGCGTTGGAGGCCGTGGCCGAGAAGTACCCCGACACCACCTTCGGCATCGTCGACTCCGTGGTCGAGAGCGAGAACGTCGCCTCCCTCGTCTTCGCCGAGCACGAGGCCTCCTACCTCGCCGGCGTCGCCGCCGCCAAGGCCACCAAGACGAAGACGGTCGGCTTCGTGGGCGGTGTGGACATCCCGCTGATCCACAAGTTCCGGGCCGGCTTCGAGCAGGGTGTCAAGGACACCGACCCGAAGGTCAAGGTCATCTCGCAGTTCCTCACGCAGACCGCGGAGGAGGGTGGCTTCTCCAGCCCGGACAAGGGCAAGGCGGCCGCCGAGGGCCAGATCGAGAAGAAGGCCGACGTCGTCTACCAGGCGGCCGGTCTCTCCGGGCAGGGCGTGATCGAGGCCGCCGCCAAGGCGAAGGTCTGGGCGATCGGCGTCGACTCCGACCAGTACCAGCAGGAAGCCCTCGCCGGCTACAAGGACTTCATCCTCACCTCCGCCACCAAGGAGGTCGATGGTTCGGTGTACGCCCTCGCCAAGTCCGTCGAGGAGGGCAAGCCGCGGACCGGCACCCAGGTCTTCGACCTGAAGGCGGACGGCGTCGGCCTCTCCGAGAGCAACCCGAAGATGGCCGAGATCGAGGGTCTGACGGACGCCGTGGCCAAGGCGAAGGAAGGCATCGTCGACGGCTCCATCAAGGTCAAGTCGGAGTAGTCGGCAGGAGCCGGTGACACCGGCCGGCCGTACGAGAGCGTCGGCCGTCACGTCGAGCACGGGGGCGGGCACCCGAGTGGGTGCCCGCCCCCGTGCGTCAACTCCCGCGCCCCGCACGGCCACCCTCCGTTCGTGATCGGCAACGGTGTGAAACGGTGAGAAAGTGGGATTGGCCACGGGCCCATAACAAGGTGGACAGAAGGGTTTTCCCGGGAGGTCTACGCGCGTTAATCTGCGGCGAGCAGCGCCGTAGCCGAATCTTCCGGCGCTTGTACGAAGGAGCACCACACATGCGCCGGTTTTCCCGGATCACGGTCGCAGGCGCAGCGACCGCCTCTCTGGCCCTCACGCTCTCCGCCTGTGGCGGTACCTCGACCTCTTCCGGCTCGTCGGAATCCAAGGGCGACAAGGGCATCGCCATCGCGTACGACGTCGGCGGCCGGGGTGACCAGTCCTTCAACGACGCCGCGTACGCGGGCCTGGAGCAGGCCAAGAAGCAGTTCGGCTACAAGGTCACCGACGTCGAGCCCACCGACGGCGAGACCGACGCGGACAAGGAGCAGCGGCTGACCTCGCTGGCCAAGCAGGGGTACGACCCGGTCGTCGGGGTCGGTTACCTCTACGCCTCCGCGGTGAAGGCCGCCGCGGAGAAGTACCCGGACACCACCTTCGCCATCGTGGACGACGCCACGGTCGAGGCCGACAACGTGGCCGACCTGGTCTTCGCCGAGGAGGAGGCCTCCTACCTGGCCGGTGTCGCCGCCGCCGAGACCACCAAGACCGATGTTGTGGGCTTCGTGGGCGGTGTGGACATCCCGCTGATCCACAAGTTCCGGGCCGGCTTCGAGCAGGGTGTCAAGGACACGAACCCGGACGTCAAGGTCATCTCGCAGTTCCTCACGCAGACCGCGGAGGAGGGCGGCTTCACCAGCCCGGACAAGGGCAAGGCGGCCGCCGAGGGCCAGATCGAGAAGAAGGCCGACGTCGTCTACACGGCGGCCGGTCTGTCCGGTCAGGGTGTCATCGAGGCCGCCGCCGCCAACAAGGTGTGGGCGATCGGTGTGGACTCCGACCAGTACAAGCACGAAGCCCTGGCGAAGTACAAGGACTGGATCCTCACCTCGGCGATGAAGGACGTCGCCAAGTCCGTGTACAAGCTGGCACAGTCGGTCGAGGACCGCAGTCCCCGGACCGGTATCCTCAGGGGCGATCTGAAGGCGGGTGAGGTGAGCCTGTCGAACTCGAACCCGAAGTTCGCGGACAACGCCAAGCTCCAGGACGTCCTCGAGACGGCCAAGAAGAAGATCATCAGCGGCGAGATCAAGGTCAAGTCGAGCTGAGCCCGCAAGTCCTGAGCAACGTGTAACCCCTGGGGTTGCGACCGCTCGACGGGGTGCGGGGAGTAAGCTCCCCGCACCCCGTCGGTTCGGTGTGCCGCCCCCTTTGATGCCGTCGGGGCGCTACGCGCGTAGACGACCCCCGTCCCCAGGAGTGCGCCATCAACGCGTCCAGCAGCCCTCCGGCCGGAGCTGCGGTCAACGAATCGGTGACCGCCGTCGAGCTCGCCGGGATCACGAAGCGTTTCCCGGGCGTCGTGGCCAACCACGACATCCACCTCACGGTCCGCAAAGGCACCGTGCACGCCCTCGTCGGTGAGAACGGGGCCGGCAAGTCGACGCTGATGAAGATCCTCTACGGCATGCAGAAGCCGGACGAGGGCACCATCGCGATCCACGGCGAGCAGGTCGCCTTCTCCTCGCCGGCCGACGCCATCGCCCGCGGCATCGGCATGGTCCACCAGCACTTCATGCTCGCCGACAACCTCACGGTCCTCGAGAACGTGGTGCTCGGCAGCGAGAAGCTGTACGGCATCGGCGCGAAGGCCCGCCGCAAGATCAAGGAGATCTCCGACCGCTACGGCCTCGGCGTACGCCCCGACCTGCTGGTCGAGGAGCTCGGTGTCGCCGCCCGCCAGCGCGTGGAGATCCTCAAGGTCCTCTACCGCGGCGCCACCACGCTGATCCTCGACGAGCCCACCGCCGTCCTGGTCCCGCAGGAGGTCGACGCGCTCTTCGACAACCTGCGCGAGCTCAAGGCGGAGGGCCTGTCGGTCATCTTCATCTCCCACAAGCTGGGCGAAGTCCTCTCCGTGGCCGACGACATCACCGTCATCCGCCGCGGCACCACCGTCGGCACCGCCATACCCGCCGAGACCACCCCGCGCGAGCTCGCCGAGATGATGGTCGGCAGCGAACTGCCCACGCCGCAGACCGCCGAGTCCACGGTCACCGACCGTCCGGTGCTCACCGTCGACAAGCTGCGCCTGGCGGCCCCCGGCGGCAAGGCCCTGCTCGACGACATCAGCTTCACCATCCACGAGGGCGAGATCCTCGGCATCGCCGGCGTCGAGGGCAACGGCCAGACCGAACTGGTCGACGCGCTCATCGGCCTGCGGACCGCCGACTCCGGCGTCATCCGGCTGGCCGACGAGGAGATCACCGCCTGGCCCACCCGCCGGCGGCGCGAAGAGGGCATCGGCTACATCCCCGAGGACCGGCACCGCCACGGGCTGCTCCTCGAATCCCCCCTCTGGGAGAACCGCATCCTCGGCCACGTCACGGAGAAGCCCAACGCCAAGGGCGTCTGGCTGGACCTGAAGGCCGCCCAGAAGGACACCCGCCGCATCGTCGAGAAGTACGACGTCCGCACCCCCGGCATCGACGTCACCGCCGCCTCCCTCTCCGGCGGCAACCAGCAGAAGCTGATCATCGGCCGCGAGATGAGCCACCGGCCCCGCTTCCTGATCGCCTCCCACCCCACCCGCGGTGTGGACGTCGGCGCGCAGGCCGCGATCTGGGACCACATCCGGGAAGCGCGCCGCGAGGGCCTCGCCGTTCTCCTGATCTCCGCCGACCTGGACGAGCTGATCGGTCTGTCCGACACCCTCCGGGTGATCTACGACGGCAAGCTGGTCGCGGACGCCGACCCCACGACCATCACCCCGGAGGAGCTCGGCACCGCCATGACGGGTGCGGCCACCGGACACCTCGAACACGCAGAGACCCCCGAGACCCGGGCCGACGCCCCCGAGTCTCCGGAAGACGAGGCCCGCTGATGAAGAAGTTCGACAAGGAGCGCGTGCTCCTCGCGGTGGCCGGCCCGGTCATCGCGCTCGCCGTGGCCTTCGTGCTCAGCGCGATCGTGCTGCTCGCCTCGGGCAAGAGCCCGGTCGAGCCGTTCGCCCTGATGTTCGAGCAGGCGACGTTCTCCGACATCCAGGTGCTGATCATCAACCAGGCCTCGATGTACTACATCGCGGCCCTCGCGGTGGCCATCGGCTTCCGGATGAACCTCTTCAACATCGGTGTCGACGGCCAGTACCAGCTCGCCGCCATGATGGCCGCCATCGTCGGCGCCCACGCCGCCCTGCCGGCCGCCCTGCAGATCCCGCTGCTGCTCCTCACCGCCGTCCTCACCGGCGCCTTCTGGGCCGGCATCGCCGGTGTCCTCAAGGTCACCCGCGGGGTCAGCGAGGTCGTCGCCACGATCATGCTCAACGCGATCGCGACCTCCGTGATCGGCTACCTGTGGCTGCCGACCGTCTTCGGCGTCAAGGTCGGCAACAACAACACCACCGGCGTGATGCACGAGTCCGGCTGGGTCCCCGGCATCGACATGGGCGAGGCCGGCGAGATCTACGGCCTGGTCGTCCTCGCCGCGCTGCTCGGCATCGGCTACTGGGTCGTCCTCAACCGCACCCGCTTCGGCTTCGACCTGCGCGCCTCCGGCGCCTCACAGACCGCCGCCGCGGCCAGCGGGGTCAACCCCAAGCGCATGGTGCTCAGCGCCATGCTGATCTCCGGCGGTCTCGCGGGCCTCGCGGGCCTGCCCATCCTGCTCGGCGACACCCACACCTACAGCCTGAACTTCCCGACCGGCATCGGCTTCCTCGGCATCGGCATCGCCCTGCTCGGCCGCAACAGCCCGGTCGGCATCGCCTTCGCCGCCCTGCTGTGGGCCTGGCTCGACAAGGCCTCGCCCGAGCTGGACTTCCACGGCTACGACAAGGAGATCGCGGTCATCATGCAGGGCCTGATCGTGCTCTCGGTCGTCGTCTCCTACGAGGCCGTCCGCGAGTGGGGCCTGCGCCGTCAGCAGCGCCGGGTCGGCGCGGAACTCGCCGCGGGTCACGTCCTCGGCGCCGACAACAACTCCACGAAGGAGGTGGCCGGCCGATGACCGCCCCGACCACAGCGACCGACGTCAACCAGCCCTCGCTGCAGCCCGCGGCGCCCACCGGCCGCCGCATGTCGTGGCCCGTGCTGCTGCTGGTCATCGCCGGCGCCCTGGCCCTGGTCTCGATCGTCCGCATCATCACCGGCGCGGACGGCATCACCAACGTCAGCCAGATGTCCACCGCCCTCCAACTGGCCGTGCCCATCGGTCTCGCCGGACTCGGCGGTCTGTGGGCCGAGCGCGCGGGCGTCGTCAACATCGGTCTCGAGGGCATGATGATCCTCGGCACCTGGTTCGGCGCCTGGGCCGGGTTCCAGTGGGGCCCGTGGACCGGTGTCCTCGTCGGCCTCATCGGCGGTGCCCTCGGCGGCCTGCTGCACGCCTTCGTCACCGTCACCTTCAACGTCAACCACATCGTCTCCGGTGTGGCCATCAACATCCTCGCCCTCGGTGCCACCCGCTACCTCGCCCCGCTGGCCTTCGAGGGCCACCAGGGCGGTTCCGCCAAGCAGTCCCCGGCGGTCGAGTCGCTCGGCCACTTCACCGTGCCGGGGCTGTCCGACGGACTGCGCGACCTCAACGAGAAGGGCTGGTTCTTCGTCTCCGACATCGCCGGCCTGCTCGGCGGACTGGTCACCAACGTCTCCTGGCTGACCCTCATCGCCATCGCGCTCATCCCCGCGACCTGGTGGATCCTCTGGCGCACCGCCTTCGGCCTGCGGCTGCGCTCCTGCGGCGAGAACCCGGTCGCCGCCGAGTCCCTCGGCGTCAACGTCTACAAGTACAAGTACATCGCCGTGATCATCTCCGGCGCCCTGGCCGGCCTCGGCGGTGTCTTCCTGTCCATCGTCGCCAACCCCTTCTACCTGGAGGGCCAGGTCAGCGGGCGCGGCTACATCGGCCTCGCCGCGATGATCTTCGGCAACTGGATGCCGGGCGGCCTCGCCATCGGCGCCGGCCTCTTCGGCTACACCGACAGCCTCAACCTGCGCGGCGGCTCCGCCAACGTGCACGCGCTGCTGCTGCTCGGCGCGCTGCTGCTGGTCATCGGCGCGATCTGGCTGGTGGTCCGCAAGAAGTACGTGCACGCGCTCGTCACCCTGGTGGTCGGCGCCCTCGTCTACGCCTGGTACGCCGGCACCAACGAGGTCCCCAACCAGGTCGTCGCCGCCACGCCGTACGTCATCACCCTGGTGGTCCTCGCGCTGTCCGCGCAGCGGCTGCGCATGCCGAAGGCGGACGGACTGCCCTACCGGAAGGGGCAAGGCGGATGACCCCGCCCGAGGCCACCACCGCCGGCATCGACTGGGAGGCCCTGCGCGCGGTCGCGCGCGAGGCCATGACCCACGCGTACGTCCCCTACTCGGGCTACCCGGTCGGTGCCGCCGCCCTGGTCGCCGACGGACGCACGGTCTCCGGCTGCAACGTCGAGAACGCCAGCTACGGGATCGGCCTGTGCGCCGAGTGCGGGCTGGTCTCGGAACTGCACCGCACCGGCGGCGGCCGGCTCACGCACTTCACCTGCGTGGACGGCAACGGCGAGATCCTCGTCCCGTGCGGCCGGTGCCGGCAGCTGCTGTACGAGTTCGGCGGCCCCGAGCTGCTGCTGGAGACCCCGGCGGGCGTCCTGCCGCTGTCGGAGATGCTGCCCCAGGCCTTCGGCCCGCAGCACCTCGCCAAGTAACTCCCCTGCGGCCCCTCCGATCGACTGCCGCCACCGTCGGCCGGAGGGGCCGCGCCGTACTCTTCGCTCTCCGGAAGGAATGCCAGCCATGGCCATGGACGTCATCTCCGTCATCCGCACCAAGCGGGACCGCGGCGAACTCAGCGACGAGCAGATCGACTGGGTCGTCGACGCGTACACCCGCGGGGAGGTGGCCGACGAGCAGATGTCGGCCCTCGCGATGGCGATCCTGCTCAACGGCATGAACCGGGCCGAGATCGCCCGCTGGACGGCCGCGATGATCGCCTCCGGCGAGCGCATGGACTTCTCCTCGCTGTCCCGCCCCACCACCGACAAGCACTCCACCGGCGGCGTCGGCGACAAGATCACCCTGCCGCTGGCCCCGCTGGTCGCGGCCTGCGGCGCGGCCGTCCCCCAGCTCTCCGGCAGGGGCCTCGGCCACACCGGCGGCACCCTGGACAAGCTGGAGGCGATCCCGGGCTGGCGCGCGCTGCTGTCCAACGAAGAGATGCTGTCCGTGCTGGACGGCGTGGGCGCCGTCGTCTGCGCGGCCGGCGACGGCCTGGCCCCCGCCGACAAGAAGCTCTACGCCCTGCGCGACGTGACCGGCACCGTCGAGGCGATCCCGCTGATCGCCTCCTCGATCATGTCGAAGAAGATCGCCGAGGGCACGGGCGCGCTGGTCCTGGACGTGAAGGTGGGCAGCGGCGCCTTCATGAAGACCCTGGAGGACGCCCGCGAACTGGCGTCCACGATGGTGGGCCTCGGCACCGACCACGGCGTGAAGACCGTCGCCCTGCTCACCGACATGTCGACCCCGCTCGGCCTGACCGCGGGCAACGCCCTGGAGGTCCGCGAGTCGGTGGAGGTCCTGGCAGGCGGCGGCCCCGCGGACGTGGTCGAACTGACCCTCGCCCTGGCCCGCGAGATGCTCGACGCGGCCGGCCTGAAGGACGCCGACCCGGCGAAGGCCCTCGCCGACGGCTCCGCGATGGACGTCTGGCGCCGCATGATCGCCGCCCAGGGCGGCGACCCGGACGCGCCCCTGCCGACGGCGCGCGAACAGCACGTGGTGACGGCGACCGCCTCCGGCGTCCTGACCCGCCTGGACGCCTACGACATCGGCGTCGCCGCCTGGCGCCTCGGCGCGGGCCGCGCCCGCAAGGAGGACCCGGTGCAGGCGGGCGCCGGCGTCGAACTGCACGCCAAGCCCGGCGACACGGTCACCGAGGGCCAGCCCCTCCTCACCCTCCACACGGACACCCCGGACCGCTTCGACTACGCCCTCGAGGCGGTGGCGGACTCCTACGACATCGCGGCCCCCGGTACTGCCTTCACGGCCACGCCGGTGGTGCGGGAACGCATCGCCTGACCTGCGCCCGCGGCCGGAGGCCGCTGTCGGGTACGGCCCTTTCGGGTGAACGGGATCGGTGGACCCGCGCCGGTCCCGTTCGGCATGCTGGGATCGGTGACGCACCGATTGGAGAACCGCCATGAGCGCACTCACCGTCGACTACTCGATGGCCAGCGGCCACGAGTGGGACGGCCTCGTCCGAATCTGGCAGGAGACGGACGCCCCCGAGGGCTGCAAGGTGGAGGTCATCGAGGGGATCGTCACCGTGGCACCGCCGCCGTCCAACGCTCACAACGACATTGCTGACCTGGTCCAGCGCAGCCTGTACGAGGTCATCACCAAGGATTGGGGCATCTACCAGACTCTGGGAACGGCGGTTCCGTCCCGCGACGGCCTTTACATCCCAGATCTCGCGGTCGCGCCCAAGAAGGTCCTACGGGCTGAGAAGGGCAACTACATCGCCGCGGCTGCTGCCGAGCTCATCGTTGAGATCACGTCCAAGTCCAATGCGACCAACGACCGGATCAAGAAGGCCGCGGGTTACGCCCAGGCCGGCGTCCCGCTCTACCTCCTCATCGATGGCTGGGCTCCCGGAGGGCCCACGATCACGCTGTATGGCGAGCCCCAGGGGAGCGTCTATCGCGTCCTGCGCGCGGGGAAGTTCGGCGATCGGATCGAGTTGCCGGAGCCCTTCAACCTCACGCTCGACACCGCTGAGTTCCTTGAGGGGTAGAGCGTCACCCCAGCAGCGCCGCCGCCACCACCAGCACCGGTACCGACAGCAGGGTCGACACCAGGATCGCCTCCCGGGCCAGGGTCTCGCCGACGCGGTAGCTGCTCGCGTACGTGAAGATGTTCTGCGCGGCCGGGAGCGCCGAGGTCACCACCACGTCGAGCAGCTGCGCCCCGCGCAGCCCGAAGACCCCCATCGCCAGCGCCCAGGCGACCACCGGCTGGCCCACCGACTTCAGCGCCACGGCGAGCAGCACCGCACCGCGCTCACCGCCCCGCAGGGGCAGGGCGCTGCCGCGCAGCGAGATGCCGAACGCGAGCAGGACCGCCGGAACCGCCATGTTGCCGATCAGCGTCACCGGGTCCATGACCGGGCCGGGGATCTCCAGTCCGGACGCCGACACCGCCACCCCCGCCAGCGAGCCCAGCGCGACCGGGTTCCGCAGCGGTGTGAGCAGCCGCTGCCACAGCGGCAGCTTCTCCCCGGCGGTCGCCAGGTCCAGGATCGTCAGCGCGACCGGGGTAATCCCGACGAGCTGGAACAGCAGCACCGGCGCCACCAGTGAGGCGTCGCCGAGGACGTACACGGCGATCGGGATGCCGAGGTTGCCGGAGTTGACGTAACTGGAGCACAGGGCGCCGATGGTGGTGCGGCCCACGCCCCAGCGGCGTACCACACCCACCGCCACGAAGACGCCGGCCACCGCGGCCGTGCTCAGCGCGGTGACCAGCAGTCGGCCGGAGAAGACCACCGACAGGTCCGCCTCGGCGAGAAGGGTGAACAGCAGGGCCGGTGAGGCCACATGGAAGGCGAGCTTCGTCAGCACCTCGTGGGCCTGTCGGCCCAGAGACCCCCGGCGGCCGACCGCATAGCCGACGCCGATGACCACCGCGATCACCGCGAAACCGCTCAGCACCCCCTGCACAGCGGCTCCTCGCCGGGGCGGCGGGCACCGGACATCGCGGACGGGGAGGGTATGTGGCGCATACACCCAACCCTCGGGGGAAGGTCATGCTCGGGTCAATGTGATCTTCCCGGCGCCCGCACGCCGGCGAGAAGCCGCGATGAATTACGCGCCCGTGCCCGGTCTACCGCTCGTGGAAGCCAAGACACCGCCCGTACTCGTGCTGCGCGGCCCCGTCGCCCGGGACGGGGTGAGCGGGCCGAGCGAAGCGCTGCGGGCACTGCTGGACGACGGCGGCCGGGGCGGCGTCATCGTCGTCTGTGACGTGGGAGGGTTGGGGTCGCCGGGGCTCGCCGCCGTGAACCTGCTCGCCCGCCTCCAGCTCCTGGCCCGCCGGACCGGGGGCCGGATACGGCTGCGCGACCCCGACCCCGCCCTATGCTCCCTGCTCGACCTGGTCGGCCTCCGCTTCGAGGTGGAGGGGCAGTCCGAACAGCGGGAACCAGCGCTTGGTGTCGAGGAAGCAGTGGAACCCGGTGATCCGGCCCTCTGAGATCTCCAGCACCTGGACCGCCCACGGCGTGAAACCACCCGCCTCCGGGTCCGGCTTGTAGTGGGCGAACCCCGGCAGGCCGTTGGCCTGGAGAGGCAGCAGCCGCGAACCCGCACAGGAGGCGCCCAGCGTCGTCATGAAGCCCGTGATGTCGGCGGTGCCGGTCAGCCACAAGTCGAACGGCGGCATCGTCATGATGGCGTCCTCGTGCAGCAACGCCGTCAGCGCCGACATGTCGTACCCCTCGAACGCCGCCACATAGCGCTCCAGGAGCTTCTGCTGCTCCTCGTCCAGCGGGTCGGAGACGGACGCGTCGGCGCCCGGCCGGCGCCGCTCCGCGAGCGTCGCCCGTGCCCGCTGCAGCGCGCTGTTGACGGACGCCACCGAGGTGTCGAGCAGCTCCGCCACCTCGCTCGCCCGCCAGGCCAGCACCTCCCGCAGCAGCAGTACCGCCCGCTGCTTGGGCGGCAGCTGCTGGAGCGCGGCCATGAAGGCGAGCCGCACGGACTCCTTGGCGACCGCCGCCTCCGCCGGGTCCTCGACGGTGGGCAGCACCCGGGAGTCCGGCATCGGCTCCAGCCAGGTGTGGTCCGGTCGCGGCGAGAGGGCCGCCCGGGCCAGCGGGGTCGACTCCGTCAGATCCATCGGCCGGGCGCGCTTGTTGCCCGCCGTCAGCATGTCCAGGCAGACGTTGGTCGCGATGCGGTACAGCCAGGAGCGCAGGCTGGAACGGCCCTCGAACGTGGCGAAGCCGCGCCAGGCACGGACCATCGTGTCCTGCACCGCGTCCTCCGCCTCGAAGGAGGAACCGAGCATCCGGTAGCAGTACCCGGTCAGCTCGACGCGGTGCGCCTCGAGCCTGGCGTCGAGATCGGTCGTCGTCGCCGTGCCGTTCTTCATCGTCCACCCACCCCTGTGGCCTGTCTGCGGCGCGCCTTCGCACCCAGCACTTCGGAAGCTACCGCAGGCCACTGACAACGGCCCCCCGAGTGGACGAACGTGCAGGTCGGAGAGGCGAGTTCAACGGGCGGAACGAAATTCTCCGCCCGCCGGGCCGGGCGTGCGCGGCCTCACGCGGGGGCGAGCCGCCGCCGCTCCACCCGGGCCGCCCGGGTGCCCAGCGCCGTGATGGTCACGACCCCGGCCACCGCCACCAGACCGACCCCCACGGTTCCGGCCCAGCCCTCCGAGTGGAAGGCGAGCGCGCCGACCGTGCTGCCCACGCTGGAGCCGACGTAGTAGGCGGACTGGTACAGCGCCGACGCCTGGGCGCGGCCCTCGGTGGCCGTCCGTCCGACCGCCGAGGACGCGACCGCGTGGCCCGCGAAGAAACCCCCGGTGATCAGCACCAGGCCCAGCAGGATCAGGGACAGCGAGCCGGCCAGGGACAGCAGCAGACCCGCCGCGGTGGTCCCGCCCGCCGCGTACAGCGCGCCCCGACGGCCCAGCCGGTCCACCAGCCGCCCCGCCGCCGACGCCGACACCGTGCCGACCAGGTAGACCAGGAAGATCGAGCCGACGACGCCCTGGGGGAGCGAGAAGGGCGCCTCGCTCAGGCGGTAGCCGATCACGGTGTAGACCCCGCCGAACACCGTCATGAACAGCGCGCCGATCGCGTACAGGCGCCGCAGCAGCGGGTCGGCGAGGTGGCCCCGGACCGTGCCGGCCAGCACGCGCGGGCGCAGCGAACCCGGCCGGAAGTGCCTCGGCGCCGGCAGCAGCAGCCGGAACGCCACCGCGCACGCCACCGCGAGCACCCCGATCAGGCCGACGGCGACCCGCCAGCCCCACTCCTGCGCCACCCATCCGGTGACGACCCGGCCGCTCATCCCGCCGACGCTGTTGCCCGCGACGAACAGTCCGATCGCGGTCACCAGGGCCTTCGGCCTGACCTCCTCCGCGAGATACGCGGTCGCCGACGCGGGCACCCCGGCCAGGGCCGCCCCCTGGAGCGCCCGCAGCGCCACCAGGGCACCCAGTGACGGGGCGAAGGGGACCAGCAGCCCGACGGTCACCGCGACGGCCAGGGAGGCGGTCATGACCGTACGACGTCCGTAGCGTTCCGACAGCGCGCTCATCGGCAGCACGAAAAGCGCCAGACCGCCGGTGGCCGCCGCCACCGTCCAGCTCGCGTCGCCCGCGGTCACTCCGAGGTCTCCGGAGATCAGCGGCAGCAGGGCCTGGGTGGAGTACAGCAGCGCGAAGGTCGCGACACCCGCCAGGAAGAGGGCGAGGCTCATCCGCCGGTAACCGGGACCGCCGGGGGCCATCCGGGAGTCGGGGCCGCCCGGGGAGGCCGGGGCGGCGGACGACGTGGCGGAAGGCGAGGGAGAGGGCGAGGAAGAAGACGAGAGAGAGGGAGAGGAAGTGACGGACGGGCCGGCGTCCACTCGCGTGGACGCCCCGGTACTGACGGAAGACATGCCTCGAACCTACGGACGGCCCCGCTCATCCGTCCAATGCATGGAATCGCCATAATCGTTCCCATGGAGCATCAGTCGAGGTCACGGAGTCAGCTGTCACCGTCCGGTGACACAGAAGACATCGTCGCGCTGCTCGCGCCACGTCTCGTTCACTTCGCCGGCGTCGCCCGCACGGAGCACGTCACCCGTGCCGCCCAGGAGATGCAGGTCCCGCAGTCCACGCTCTCCCGGTCCATGGCCCGCCTCGAACACGACCTGGGCGTCGACCTGTTCGCCCGGCACGGCCGCACCCTCTCGCTGACCCCCGCCGGGCGCACCTTCCTCGCCTCCGTCGAACGCGCCCTCGCCGAGGTCGAGCGGGCCGCCGACGAGGTGCGCGCCGACGCCGACCCGGCCACCGGCAAGGTCGCCTTCGGGTTTCTGCACACCATGGGCGCCGAGACCGTGCCCGGCCTGCTGCACGCCTTCCGCGCCGACCACCCGCGCATCCGCTTCAGCCTCGTCCAGAACTACGGCGAGGCCATGCTGGAGCGCCTCCGTGCGGGCGAGCTGGACCTGTGCCTGACCTCCCCGGTCCCGGACGCCCCCGACCTCGTCGCCCGTCGCCTGGACGAGCAGAAACTGCGCCTGGTCGTCCCCGCCGACCACCGGCTCGCCGGACGGCGCCGTATCCGCCTCGCCGAGGCCGCCGACGAGACGTTCGTGACCCTGGAGCCCGGATACGGCCTGCGCCGCATCACCGACGACCTCTGCGCGCAGGCCGGTTTCCGGCCCCGGGTCGCCTTCGAGGGCGAGGAGGCGGAGACCCTGCGGGGCCTGGTGGCCGCCGGTCTGGGCGTCGCGCTGCTGCCCCCGCCGGCCGTGCCGCGCCCCGGGGTGGTGGAACTGACCGTCACCTCCCCGCGGGCGGCCCGCGCGATCGGCGTCGCCTGGCTGGCCGGCCGGCCGGACACCCCACCGGTGGCGGCCTTCAAGAAGTTCCTGCTGTCGAGACGGGGCCACCTGCTCCCGGACTGAACGACGACCACCCGCGGCCCACCGCCCATCACCTACCGTCTACCGGCGTAACGACGCGCCGAACCCCGAGGCCAGCGGCATCCGCAGCCCCAGGGGCGGGGGTGCCGCCAGGGCGTCCTGCACCGGACGGGAGAACGCCCGCCCGAACAGCGTCCCCATCATGAAGTCCTCGCACAGCGCCAGCACTTCGTCCCGGTACTGGTTCAACCCGTGTCCGTCGGCGTGCACTTCGAAGCGGCACACGTTCCGGTTCGCCTTCTTGACCCGCGACGCCATCCGGAAGGACAGTTCCGGGTCGGCCCGCGCGTCACGCGTGCCGTGCACGATCAGCACCTGCCGTCCGGCCAGCTGCTTCACCGGTTCGGGGGTCGCGGCCACATCCTCCTCGGGCAGCCAGGGAGCCAGCGCCAGTACGGAGCTGACGGCCTCGTGGCCGCCCGCGCGCAGCGCCGCCCGGCCGCCCATGCCGAGACCGGCCAGGCACACGGGAACGTCCCCGTAGCGCCGCACGATCTCGTCCACGGCCCAGGTGGCGTCACGCGCGAGATGCGCCTCACTGCCGTTCCAGCCCCGGTAGCGGTAGTGGACGACATGGGTGGCGAGACCCTCGGCCCGGCCCGCGCGGCCGAGACGGTGTCCCAGGGTGCGTACGGAGGCGGCCGCCACCACGGGGGACGGCCTGCGGCTGGAGACCGGCTCGCCGCCGGGGAGCAGCAGCACCGCGCCGCCCACCGCTTTCGGCTTCGGGCCGAGCACTCTCCCCAGCCGGGCCGTGCGCACCGGCGTCGCTTGCTGTGACATGGCAGCAGAGTGTCAGAAGCCCCGGTGTACGCCACCCTCGCGTGCGGTCACCGTTACGTATCGACGGATTCGCGCACCGGTGATCTACGCGCGTAGGCGCTAGAGTGCGGCAATGACGAGCCAGACCACTGCGAACACCCCGACCCCGGACCAGATCCGCCGGGCGCCCAAGGTGCTGCTGCACGACCACCTCGACGGCGGCCTGCGCCCCGGCACGGTCGTCGACCTGGCCCGCGAGGCCGGCTACTCCGGGCTTCCCCAGAGCGACCCCGACAAGCTCGGCCTCTGGTTCCGGGAGGCCGCCGACTCCGGTTCCCTGGAGCGGTACCTGGAGACGTTCTCGCACACCGTCGGGGTCATGCAGACCCGTGACGCCCTGGTGCGGGTCGCCGCCGAGTGCGCCGAGGATCTCGCCGCGGACGGTGTCGTCTACGCCGAGGTGCGCTACGCCCCCGAGCAGCACCTCGAAGGCGGACTGACCCTCGAAGAAGTCGTCGAGGCGGTCAACGAGGGCTTTCGGCAAGGGGAACGGCGCGCGCGGGAGAACGGAAACCGCATCCGCGTCGGCGCGCTGCTCACCGCGATGCGGCACGCCGCGCGGTCCTTGGAGATCGCCGAACTCGCCAACCGCTACCGGGACCTGGGCGTCGTCGGCTTCGACATCGCGGGCGCCGAGGCCGGTTACCCGCCCACCCGGCACCTCGACGCCTTCGAGTACCTCAAGCGGGAGAACAACCACTTCACCATCCACGCCGGCGAGGCCTTCGGGCTGCCGTCCATCTGGCAGGCCCTGCAGTGGTGCGGCGCCGACCGGCTCGGACACGGGGTGCGCATCATCGACGACATCCAGGTCCACGACGACGGCTCGGTCGAACTCGGCCGGCTCGCCTCCTACGTCCGGGACAAGCGCATCCCGTTGGAGCTGTGCCCCAGCTCCAACCTGCAGACCGGGGCGGCGGCCTCGTACGCCGAGCACCCCATCGGCCTGCTGCGCCGGCTGCACTTCCGGGCCACGGTGAACACCGACAACCGCCTGATGTCGCACACCAGCATGAGCCAGGAATTCGAGCACCTGGTCGCGGCGTTCGGCTACACGCTCGACGACATGCAATGGTTTTCCGTCAATGCGATGAAGTCGGCGTTCATTCCTTTCGATGAACGGCTGGCCATGATCAATGACGTCATCAAGCCCGGATATGCCGAGCTGAAATCCGAATGGCTGTTTCGGCAGACCGCCTCCACCAGCGGTTCTGTGGCTGAGGAGGGCTGACCGCGGCGTTCGCGGATTCCGGGAGGACGGGCGGCCTTCACTGATCGTCCGCATTTCGAGGTTTGCGGCGGGTGGTGCCGGGTGTCTACGGTCGAGGACCGCTCGTTCCCCCATTCCATTTCGAGGACGCATTTCATGAAGCAGTCTGCTGCCAAGACCCTCGGTGTCGCCGTTCTCGGCGCCGCCTTCGCCGTCGTCGGCGCGGGTGCCGCAAGCGCAGCCCCGGCCGTCCCGAACGCCGGTACCGCTCTGGACACCGTCGCTCAGAGCCTTCCGGCGGAGGACGTCTCCCGTGTGGCGCCGGGTGCGGACGGGGCCCTGCAGACGGGACAGGACGTGGTCGGCACGGGCATGACGACCGCGCGGCCGGTCGCCGAGCAGCTGACCTCCGAGGGCCCCCAGGAGCAGGTCGACGGTCTGCTCGGGGGCCTGCCGGCGACGGGGCTGCCCAAGGAGGGTGTCGCCGTCAACGGGGTCCCGCTCGGCTGACCCACTCCCCCTGATCCACCCGCGCGGACCCCGGCCGATGGGGCGCGCCCCGAGTCCGGGGCGCGCCCCATCGGCGTTCGCGCGCAGCGGCACACGGACTCACCAGGCCGTCCGCGCCTTGTCCTCCGACGGGAGCAGGATCCACAGCGCTATGTAGACCAGGAACTGCGGCCCGGGGAGCAGGCACGAGGCCAGGAAGATCACGCGCATCGTGGTCGCGGAGGTGCCGAAGCGCTGGGCCAGCGCGGCGCACACGCCGCCGATCACACGGTTGTCGGTGGGGCGGACGAGGCGGGACATCGCGGTCTCCTTCGTGGTGTGCGGTTCAGTGGCCCACGGCGCCGCATCGGCTTCCGTCGGCTGTTCCACCGCTCTCCACACTACGGAGACGAAGGGGGCAAAGCGTCACTCCACGGGGCGATCCCGACCCTGGGAATCGTCGGGGTCCGACCCTGAGCCGGCTCCTCCTGGCGCATTCCGGCGCCGGCCCGGCGTACGGTCCGGCGGCGCAGCCAGGCACGGCCCGCCGGTACCACGGCGACATGCGCGAGCGCCGCGCCCACCGTGTTCAGCAACAGCGCGTCGACGTCCACGACCCTGCCGGGCACCGCGGTCTGCAGCATCTCGATGCCCAGCGACAGCAGTGCCGCCGCGGCCATGGTGCGGATCAGCGAACCCAGTGGCGAGACGGTCAGCCTCCCTCCCGCCATCGGCAGCAGCACACCCAGCGGAGCGAGCAGCGCGAGCCCCTCGCCGACCCGGCGGGCCCCGGCACCCCAGCCCAGCGCGAAGTCGGCCCGGATGCCCTCGAAGAGCCGCAGGTTGGCGGGCATCACCCAGGGGACGTTCAGGGGGCGCAGCGTGCACCAGGCGACGAACACGAGGTACGCGGCCAGGAGGAGACCTCCTGTCACACGGACACGGGACGCGGCGGTGCCGCCGACGGGGCCTTGACGCTGCACGAAAACCTAGACGCGACGCCCGGCGGGATCGGTTCCGGCAAGTGCCCCGTTCGCCGGGTGAGGCATGCGCCACAGCGCCGCCGGCCACGGCCCGTGGCACCTGCCTTGCGCGGTCACCCCTCGGTGACCGCCGTGGACGGGGGTTCCGTGCCGCCCGGACGGGCCCGGACCTCGTCCGTGCACCGGTAGCGGCGCGGCGGCCCGTCGTCCCGGCCGCCCAGGACCACCGAGCCGTCGCCCTCGGCCGCCGCCGAGTCGGAGAAGGTGCAGACGATCTGCGCGAGCGCGTAGGACGTCAGGCTCCCCGGCGCGGTGCTCAGGCGCAGCGCGTCCTCCGGGTCGCCGGACCGCGGACCGCTCACGGTCATCCCGCCCCGTACGTTCGTCGTGTACCCGGCCTCCTTCTCGGCGGGCGTCGGCGGCGCCGAGAGCTGGTCCAGCAGGCCCTGCGCCACCAGGGCGCGCCGCTGCCCGGAGTCCGCCGCGCCCTCCGGCACCCCCACGGTCCGGTCGACGGCCATCAGCGACGAGCCGCAGAGCAGGAACACCCGCACCGGCAGGCCCCGCGCGGGTTGCGCCGCCCCGTCCGCCTCGGCCTGCGAGCAGCGCACCCGGGAGGGCGCCGGACCGAAGTCGGTCGGCACCTCGGTGGCCCGGATCCCGCACCCGGAGAGCAGGACGCCGAGCGCGGTGACGGCCAGCAGCCCCGGCAGCCGTCGTGTGCCTCGTACACCGCGTATGCCGCGTATGCCCGTCGGGCGCGGAGTCGTCCGGCGTATGTTCATCGGGCGTCCCCTTCGGCGTTCGACCGCCGGGGACCGGCGCCGCCCCCGTCCTGCCGGGCGTTGTCGGTGCTCTCGTCGTCCCGCCCGGTCAGGGCGGAGACGTCCCGAGGCAGCCGCAGTGTGAACACCGCCCCGCCCTCGGGGGAGTTGGCCGCGGTGATCTCGCCGCCGTGGGCATGGGCGTTCTCCAGCGCGATGGACAGGCCCAGACCGCTGCCCTCGGAACGCGGCCTGGAGGCACTGGCCTTGTAGAAGCGGTCGAAGACATGCGGCAGGACGTCCTCGGGGATGCCCGGCCCCTGGTCCCGCACCTCGATGACCACGGCGCCTCCGGCCATGGCGTCCCCGGCCACGGTGCCTCCGTCCCCGGTGCCCGTCCCGGCCTCTTCCCCGGCGCCGCCCTCGCGGGCCCCGCCGTCCTTGCGCTCCCCGCCGTCCGAACCGTCCCCGTCGGCGTCACCGTTCACGGGGCCTGAGCCGTCGCCGCCGTCCTCGCGGTCCACGCGCACCGACACCCGTACCGGTGAGCCGCCGTGCTTGAGCGCGTTGCCTATGAGGTTGGCCAGGATCACGTCCAGCCGACGCGGGTCGATCCGGGCGTGGATACCGCGCTCCGCGTCCCACTCGACCGCGTCCAGCCAGGCACGGGCGTCGATACAGGCGGTGATCTGGTCGGCGATGTCGACGTCGTCGAGGACGAGGCGGGCGGTGCCCGCGTCGAAACGGGTGACCTCCATCAGGTTCTCGACCAGGTCGTTGAGCCGCCGCGTCTCACTGACCACGAGCCGTACGGCGGGCTCGATCATCGGGTCGATGCCACCGCCCTCGAACTCCAGCTCCTCCTCGAGGACTTCCGTCACCGCCGTGATCGCGGTCAGCGGAGTGCGCAGTTCGTGACTCATGTCCGCCACGAACCTGCGGGACGAGGCGTCCCGCGCGGCCATGTCGGCCACCCGTTTCTCCAGCGCCTCGGCCGCCTTGTTGAACGTCCGGGACAGATCGGCCAGTTCGTCCGTCCCCGACACCCTCAGCCGGGTGTCCAGTTTGCCCTCGCCGAGCCGCCGGGCGGCGACCCCGAGCCGCTGCACCGGCTTCAGCACGGTCGTCGCCGCGGCCTGCGCCAGCAGAGCGGAGCCGATCAGGGCGAGACCGGTGGCGATACCCAGCGACCAGGCCAGCGAGTTGAGGTCCTTGGCCTCCGGCTCCAGCGACTTGAGCATGTAGCCGGTCGGTCCGCCGCCGATCGTCCGGGTGCCCGCCACCAGATAGGGGGTGCCGCCGTGGACGATCCGCTGCCAGTACAGACGGTAGGGATGCTTGTTGGTCGAGGTGATCTTCTGCCGCTCGTTCACCGCCTTGCGCAGCGAGGCCGGCACGTCCTGGGTCGAGAAGCCGCTCAGCCCGCCCGAACTGCCGTACACCGTACGGCCCTGCGGGTTCTCGGCGATCAACAGCACCGAGAACCGCTGACTGCTGTTGGCCATCTGGCCCGCGGTGTGCTGCAGTTCCTCCTGCGTCGGGTGCTCCGGCAGCACCCCCGCCCGGTTCTGCATCTCCTGCTCGAAGTCGCCCAGCACCGCGTCCTGGGTGCGGGTGAGCACCGCCTCGCGGTTGAGCCAGTACGCGATGCCCGAGGCGGACACCGCGGCGGTGAGCGCGACCAGCCCGAACACGACCACCAGCCGAAGCCGCAGACTGGTGAAGCGCAGCCGCGACCAGACTCCCTTGCGCGCCGCGGACCAGCCGCGGGAACCCCCTTGGTGCTCCTGTGTCACTGGGGCGGATCCAGTCGGTAGCCGACACCGCGCACGGTACGGATCAGGGTCGGGGACGACGGCACGTCCTCGACCTTGGCGCGCAGCCGCTGGACACAGGCGTCCACCAGACGCGAGTCGCCCAGGTAGTCGTGCTCCCACACCAGCCGCAGCAACTGCTGCCGGGACAGCGCCTGGCCGGGCCGCCGGCTCAGCTCGAGCAGCAGCCGCAGCTCGGTCGGGGTCAGCTGGAGGTCCTCGCCGTTCTTCGTCACGGTCATCGCCGAGCGGTCGATGACCAGGCTGCCGAAGGTCGCCGCGTCGTTGGACTCCCGCTCCCCGCGGCGCAGCACCGCCCGGATCCGGGCGTCCAGCACCCTGCCCTGCACGGGTTTGACCACGTAGTCGTCGGCGCCGGACTCTAGGCCGACCACCACGTCGATGTCGTCGTTGCGCGCGGTCAGCAGGATGATCGGCAACTGGTCGGTGCGCCGGATGCGCCGGCACACCTCGAATCCGTCGATGCCGGGCAGCATCACGTCCAGCACGATCAGATCGGGCCGTTGCTCGCGCAGCAGCTTCAGTCCGTCCTCACCGCTGGCAGCGGTCGCCACGCGGTGGCCCTGGCGCGTGAGTGAGAGCTCCAGGGCCGTGCGGATGGCGTCGTCGTCCTCGATCAGCAACAGGGAAGGCACGGGCTCATTCTGTCCCATGGAGGGCTCCCGGTTCGACCCGTGGGGGCGGAAGCCCGTGGGACCCGCACCCGGACGGTCACGTGCGCCGACATCCGTCAGGGCGCCGTGGTCGACGACCGGAGCCCGGCGTGGCGGCCCCTGTGACAGCTCTGTGACAGTCGGCGGACACGGCCATGAAGTCGCCCGGGCAGGATTTTCGTCACCAGCACAACAGCACATGAAGACACCGGAAGTCCACGACGGGGGGCGCGAGATGAACACGCTGCACGGCACCAGCTCCAGCGCGGTTGTCACGCGTCTGCACGACGTGCACCGATCCGGTGAGAAGTCCGGTGCCCTGGGCAAACGGGGGTGCGCTCGCGGTGCCGGGCGTCACACCGCCTGCATGACGGTGGTTGACGCGCCCACGGGGGGAACGAACACGGGGGAAACGCACGGGGGAAGCGGGTACGGGGAGGCAGAGGGGGAGCGCCGTTCGCTGTCGGAGGTGGAGTTCACCACCTACGTCCAGGAGCGACGCGCCTCCCTGTACGCGACCGCCTACCACCTGACCGGCGACCGCTTCGAGGCCGAGGACCTGCTGCAGAGCGCGCTGTTCTCGACCTACCGGGCGTGGGACCGGATCAGCGACAAGGCCGCGGTCGGCGGATACCTCCGCCGCACCATGACCAACCTGCACATCAGCGCGTGGCGCCGCCGCAAGCTGAACGAGTACCCGACCGAGGAGCTGCCGGAGACGGTCGGCGACACGGACGCGATGCGCGGCACCGAGCTGCGCGCGGTGCTGTGGCAGGCGCTGGCCAGGCTGCCCGAGCTCCAGCGCACCATGCTGGTCCTGCGCTACTACGAGGGCCGCACGGACCCGGAGATCGCGGACATCCTCGGCATCAGTGTCGGCACGGTGAAGTCCAGCATCTGGCGGTCGCTCCGCCGGCTGCGCGAGGACGAGGTCCTCAGCTTCGGCCGTGACCGGGAGGACGCCTTCGGCGAACTGGTCGCCTGAAGGTACGGGGGAACGGGGGAAACCGGGAAACCGGAAAACCGGGGGGAGGGAAACGGGGAACCGAGGGGATCGGGGGATCTCATAGGGGAACCGGGGGACACGGGGGACAACGGGGGAGCACGAAGGAGCGGGACTGGAGGGCCGGGGGGCCTTTCCGGTCCCGCTTTCGTGCGTACGCACCTGGTCCGCCCCGGCTACGCCGACTGCGCGGTCGACCTTGCGCCCGAGTCCGCGCCGGAGTCCTCGGTGCGCGTGTCCGCCCCGCCCTGCCTGTCGCCGCCGTCGGCCCCCGCCGCCGCCAGGCGGCTCAGGGCCTCGTCGCGGTCACAGGCGTACGCGCCGAGCGAGGTCTGACGGGCGACGATCGACCGCTCCAGCCGCATCAGCCGCCAGCCGCGCCGCAGCAGGAAGGGCACGGACTTGCGCCCCTCCCTGAGGTCCCGCAGGAAGCGGCGGCGGAAGGTCTTCATCGGGCCGCGGCTCAGGCACAGCGCGTCGGCCAGGAGGCCCAGCTCGCCGCAGCGCGTGACGATCTCCGCGGCGAAGATGCCCTCCGCGATGAACAGCGGAGCCCCGCCGATGTCGACCGTGTCCGCACCGGTCCGGGCGCTGAGGGAGATGTCGTACACGGGCACGTCCGTACGGCCCGTTCGGCACAGCCGGTCGATGGCGGCGACGGCGGCGTCCGCGTCCCACGATCCGGGGTGGTCCCAGTCGATGTCGGAGCTGCCCGCCACCAGGGGCAGCGTCGGGTCGTCGCCCTCCTTGTAGAAGTCGTCGAGGCGCAGCACCGGAAGGCCGGAGCGGGCCGCGAGGAGGGACTTGCCGGAGCCGGAGGGGCCGCAGAGCAGCACGACTCGCGCGGACATGGGCGACTGGGAACTCACGGGACACCAGTCTGATGCATGGAACGGGTCCTCAACGACCGTGCGGACCGGCTTTGAAGCGCGCATCACACTTCGATTACGCTGCGCGTCGAACCGGTTACCGAGAGAAGCAGAGGGTGGCACCAGTAATGGCCCGACACGACGCACCCAAGAAGCCGGCCGTCCGGCGCGCCCTGGCGACGCTCGCGGCCGCGGGAGTGGTCCTGGGGGTGGGCGCGACGACGGCAGCGGCTGAGTCCGGCTCCCCGCTGGACCTGACCGGCGCGGCCGGGCAGGCCGTCGGTCCGGTCGCCGGCCTCCAGCCCAACCCGCTCGCCGGAACCGGCGTCGATCCCCTCGACAACGGCGTCCGTACCCAGGTCGCCGACTTCACACCGGTGGACTCGCGCACGGTGACCGGTCCGGTCACCCAGGCCCCGTCGGTCGACGACGTCCCGGTGGTCGGCCGGGCGGCGGGGGCGCTCGGCGGCTGACCCGGAGGCAGGACGACGGCGGAGAGCCGCGCCCCCTCGGGTGGAGGGGGCGCGGCTCTCCGGGGTGCGGAGGGGTGCTCGGTCAGTAGGCGGAGCCCGAGGCGCCCAGGGAGCCCGTCGGGTGCCAGACCGTCTTGGTCTCCAGGAAGGCCGTCATGCGGTCCGTGCCCGGGGTCGCCGACCAGTCGTCCACAGGCTGTGGACGAAGGACGCGCTTGAGGTTGTCCGCCGCCGCGATCTCCAGCTCCTTCGCCAGCACCTCGTCGGCGCCCGCCAGGTCGATCGCGTTGACGTCCTGGTGCGCGGCCAGCGGCGCGGCGATCTCCGCCGTACGGCCGGAGAGGACGTTGACGACACCGCCGGGCAGGTCGGAGGTGGCCAGGACCTCGCCCAGGGAGAGGGCGGGGAGCGGGGACCGCTCGCTCGCGATCACGACCGCGGTGTTGCCGGTGGCGATCACCGGTGCGACCACCGAGACCAGGCCCAGGAAGGACGACTCCTGGGGCGCCAGGACGGCGACCACACCGGTCGGCTCGGGGGAGGACAGGTTGAAGTACGGGCCCGCGACCGGGTTCCCGCCGCCGACCACCTGGGCGATCTTGTCGGTCCAGCCCGCGTACCAGACCCAGCGGTCGACCGCCGCGTCCACCTGCTCGGCCGCCTTGGACTTCGGCAGTCCCTCGGCCTCGGCGACCTCCCGGACGTACTGGTCCCTGCGGCCCTCCAGCATCTCCGCGACGCGGTAGAGGATCTGGCCCCGGTTGTACGCCGTCGCGCCCGACCAGGCGCCGAACGCCTTGCGTGCGGCGACCACCGCGTCCCGGGCGTCCTTGCGGGAGGCGAGCGGTGCGTTGGCCAGCCAGTTGCCCTTCGCGTCAGACACCTCGTACACCCGGCCGCTCTCGGAACGCGGGAACTTCCCGCCGACGTACAGCTTGTAGGTCTTGAAGACCGAGAGCCGCGGTTCGGCCCTCTCGCCCTTCTCGCTCTTCTGGGCCTTCTCGGCCTTGTCGGCCTTCTCGATCTTCTCGGACTTCTCAGACATCGAGGTACGCCTCCAGACCGTGGCGACCGCCCTCGCGGCCGAAGCCCGACTCCTTGTAGCCGCCGAACGGCGAGGTGGGATCGAACTTGTTGAACGTGTTGGACCAGACGACACCGGCGCGGAGCTTGTTCGCCACCGCCAGGATGCGGGAACCCTTCTCCGTCCAGATGCCCGCCGACAGGCCGTACGGCGTGTTGTTGGCCTTGGCGACGGCCTCGTCCGGGGTGCGGAAGGTGAGCACCGACAGCACCGGGCCGAAGATCTCGTCGCGGGCGACCGTGTGCGCCTGGGTGACGCCCGTGAACAGCGTCGGCGCGAACCAGTAGCCGTTCTCCGGGAGTTCGCAGGGCGCCGACCAGCGCTCGGCGCCCTCCGCCTCGCCCTGCTCGACGAGCGAGGTGATGCGTTCGAGCTGCTGCGCGGAGTTGATCGCGCCGATGTCGGTGTTCTTGTCCAGCGGGTCGCCCAGGCGCAGCGTGGACAGCCTGCGCTTGAGGGAGTCCAGCAGCTCGTCCTGGATCGACTCCTGGACCAGCAGGCGCGAGCCCGCGCAGCAGACGTGGCCCTGGTTGAAGAAGATGCCGTTCACGATGCCCTCGACCGCCTGGTCGAGGGGGGCGTCGTCGAAGACGATGTTGGCGCCCTTGCCGCCCAGTTCGAGCGTCAGCCTCTTGCGGGTCCCGGCGACCGTCCGCGCGATCTGCTTGCCGACCGCGGTGGAACCGGTGAAGGCCACCTTGTCCACGTCCGGGTGGGCCACCAGCGCGGCGCCCGCGTCGCCGTATCCCGGGAGGATGTTGACGACGCCCTTGGGCAGGCCCGCCTGACGGCAGATGTCCGCGAAGAAGAGCGCGGAGAGCGGGGTCGTCTCGGCGGGCTTCAGGACCACCGTGTTGCCGGTCGCCAGCGCCGGGGCGATCTTCCACGCCAGCATCATGAGCGGGAAGTTCCACGGGATGACCTGGCCGGCCACGCCGAGGGCCCTCGGGTTCGCCCCGTAGCCGGCGTGCTCGAGCTTGTCGGCCCAGCCCGCGTAGTAGAAGAAGTGCGCGGCGACCAGGGGCAGGTCGGCGTCCCGGGTCTCCCTGATCGGCTTGCCGTTGTCCAGCGTCTCCAGGACGGCCAGCTCGCGGCTGCGCTCCTGGATGATCCGGGCGATCCGGAACAGGTACTTGGCACGCTCGGCTCCGGGCAGCGCCGACCACTTCGCGAAGGCCTTCCGCGCGGCCCTCACCGCGCGGTCCACGTCCGCCTCACCGGCCTGGGCGACCTCGGAGAGGACCTCCTCGGTGGAGGGGGAGACGGTCTTGAAGACCTTGCCGTCGGCGGCCTCGGTGAACTCGCCGTCGATGAACAGGCCGTATGACGAGGCAATGTCGACGACCGAGCGGGACTCGGGCGCCGGTGCGTAGTCGAAAACAGGTGCCATGGTGATCAGTCCACCGTCACGTAGTCGGGGCCGGAGTAGCGGCCGGTGGCCAGCTTCTGGCGCTGCATCAGCAGGTCGTTGAGCAGGGAGGAGGCGCCGAAGCGGAACCAGTGGTTGTCCAGCCAGTCCTCGCCGACGGTCTCGTTGACCAGGACGAGGAACTTGATCGCGTCCTTGCTGGTGCGGATGCCGCCGGCCGGCTTCACCCCGACCTGGACACCGGTCTGCGCACGGAAGTCGCGGACCGCCTCCAGCATCAGGAGGGTGTTCGCGGGCGTGGCGTTCACCGCCACCTTGCCGGTCGAGGTCTTGATGAAGTCCGCGCCGGCCAGCATGCCGAGCCAGCTCGCCCGGCGGATGTTGTCGTACGTCGACAGCTCGCCCGTCTCGAAGATGACCTTCAGCCGGGCGCTCGCCCCGCAGGCATCCTTCACGGCGGTGATCTCGTCGTACACCTTCAGGTAGTTCCCGGCGAGGAACGCGCCGCGGTCGATGACCATGTCGATCTCGTCGGCGCCGGCGGCGACGGCCTCCCGGACGTCGGCCAGCTTGACCGCGAGCGGGGCGCGGCCGGCCGGGAAGGCGGTCGCGACGGAGGCCACCTTGACCGCGGAGCCGGCGACGGCCTCCTTCGCCGTGGCCACCATGTCGGGGTAGACGCAGACCGCGGCCGTGGCGGGGGCCGTGCGGTCGGTCGGGTCGGGACGGACCGCCTTCGCGCCGAGCGCCCGGACCTTGCCCGGGGTGTCCGCGCCTTCCAGCGTCGTCAGGTCGACCATCGAGATGGCGAGGTCGATGGCGTACGCCTTCGCGGTCGTCTTGATCGAGCGGGTGCCGAGCGAGGCGGCACGCGCCTCCAGGCCGACCGCGTCGACACCGGGCAGCCCGTGCAGGAAGCGGCGCAGCGTGCCGTCGGACGCGGTGACGTCACTGAGAGCGTGTGGTGCAGTGGAGGACATGGTCACCAGCCGAGCATATCTACGCGCGTAGCGGCTGTACAGTCCTCCCACCCGTTTCCGACCGGCCCACCACCCGCCGGTGCGTGCGGACCCGTCGGGCAGAATCGGGGGCATGAACACCCCAGAGCAGCAGCCGTCCGCCCCGGAGCCCGGGAGCGGGCACGGGCCCGAGGGCCCCGAGGCCGAGGACCGGGTGTACCGGTCGACCCCGGGCATCGCCGGTGGCGTGCTGCTGCTGGTGATCGTCGGCTGGCTCTGCGTCGACGCGGTGGTCACCGGCGAGGGCCGGGCCCCGTGGCTGGCGCTCGCCACGCTGCTGGCGATCGTGCCCCCGGTGGTCGCCTACACCCTGCTGCCCGCCGTTTACGCCGACGACGACCGGCTGCGCGTCCGCAATCCCTTCCGCACGATCGTGCTGCCCTGGGGCCGGGTCGCCGCGCTGCGCGCCGGTTACACCAACGAGGTCGTCTCCGACGCCGGCACCAAGTACCAGCTGTGGGCCCTGCCCGTGTCCCTGCGGGCCCGCAAGCGGGCCGCGCGGAAGGAGATGCGGGCCGCGGGCGAGCGGGCGCAGGGCGTCGACGTCCGCGCCGCGGGAACGCGGAGCACCTCGACCTGCTGGGTGCCGGCTGCC
>NZ_JAESIF010000209.1:0-1820 GCF_016757295.1 Streptomyces sp. M2CJ-2
CCCGACCCTACTCAGCCGCCCAGCGTGATCAGGGCCGCGATTGCCGGGCCGAAGGCGCCGCCCAGCTGGTAGCAGAGGTTGAACAGGCCGATCGCCGTGGGGCGCTGGGCGAGCGGCGCGGCCTGGGTGGCGTACACCGCGAGCGTCGCCTGGCCCGCACTCGTCGTGAAGACGGCCAGCGTCGCGACCAGCAGAAGCAGCGGCGCCCAGGGGGTCAGTACTGCGGTGAGCGGGGCCAGCGCTCCGACCGTGAGCAGGATCGTCAGGACCTGTGGGCGGCTCATCCGGGCCGAGACCGCGGCCAGCACCATGGAGAGCCCCGAGCCCGCGAGGAGGGCGACCAGCTGGTCGGTGCCGATCGTGGAGGTCGACCAGCCGGTACGGTCGCGCAGCAGCTGCGGGACGGTGAAGAGCAGCGTGAAGTACGAGGTCGCGAAGGTGCAGGCGAGCAGGGCGGAGAGGGCGAACGCCCGGGTGCGCAGCAGCGATGCCGGGACGAAGCCCGTGGGGTTGGACCGGATGTGCAGGGCCAGCAGCGCGGCCATCACCAATGAGGCGGCCACCGCCGGGAGCGGGTAGCGCGGGATGAGCACCAGGGCCGTCGCCATTAGGACCAGCAGGGCGGCGCCCCGGCCGTCGAAGGGGGTGCTCTGCTGCGGTGCGGACAGGTCGGCGCGGCGCATGATCGCCGGCAGGGCAAGGAGCGCGACCGCCCCGACGGCGAGGGACACCCGCCAGGAGGCCATGCCCGCGATCGTCGAGCCGAGCAGCGGCCCGACCGCGCCCAACGTCCCAAAGCCCGCCGTGATCATGCCCATCCGGCGGACCGAGCCCGCCAGGCTCATCGACGCGGTGATCAGGCCGGCGCCGCCCATCGCCTGGGCCGCCCGGCCCGCCATGGCCAGCGGCAGCCAGGGCGCCATGGCGACGATCGCGGTGCCGGCCACGATCAGGGCCGCGCTCAGCCTGAGCGTGCTGCCCAGCCCGCGGTGGTGCAGCAGGCCCGCCATTAGCGGGGTGCCGAGGGCCATGGCCCAGGCGAAGACCGTGACGAGCCAGGTCGCCGTGGCCGTACGGATGCCGAGCGAGTCGGCCATGTCCGGGAGGATCAGGACCGGGCTATTGGCGCTCGCGGCGACCGGAGTGGCCAGTAACGCCAGCCATGCGGCCGGGATTTGGCGCGATGCCTGCGCGGCGTGGCGGGGGTGGGTTCGGGCGAGCAGAGACATGGCAGGCTCCGGAAGGTGAGGTGGTTGGCGCGGAAGGCTCAGCGAAGGCGTTGTCACGTTGTTGAGTGCGTGGGTGTCTGACGGTGTGATGGGGCCGGGTTCCGGGCCGGTGCTCAGCCCTGGGTGGGCCGGCCGATGTTCTTGGTGATGTGGTCCCAGAGGGTGAGCCGGATGGTCATCTCGAGGCGGTGTTCGGCGGCGGTCATCAGGTGGCGGCGGGGGCGGAAGTGGGGTGAGATGCCGCTGAACGCGGCCAGGAGCCGCTGGGCTCCGCCGACGGAGCGGAAGCCTTTCCTGGCCCGTTCGCGCTGCCGGGCAGGCTGGTGGCTGTTCTCGGCCCGGTTGTTCAGGCCTGTGGGAGCGGTGCTCGACCGAGGGCGTCAGCTTCCGGTGGGCGGTGCCGTAGGAGCGGAGCTGGTCGGTGACCATGACCCTGGGTACCCGCTGCTTCTTCATGAGCTTGGTCAGGAACCGCTTGGCGGCCTTGGCGTCCCGCCTCGGCTGGACCAGGATTTCCAGGACGTTGCCGTCCTGGTCGACGGCCCGCCACAGGTACTGCCACGTTCGGCGCTTATTGCAGCGGTGTGTGCG
>NZ_JAESIF010000210.1:0-1768 GCF_016757295.1 Streptomyces sp. M2CJ-2
CAAGGTGCTCATCGCCAACCGTGGCGAAATCGCTGTCCGCGTGGCCCGGGCCTGCCAGGACGCCGGCATCACCAGCGTCGCCGTCTACGCCGACCCGGACCGGGACGCCCTGCACGTCCGCGCCGCGGACGAGGCCTTCGCCCTGGGCGGTGACACCCCGGCCACCAGCTACCTGGACATCGACAAGGTCCTCAAGGCCGCCGCCGAGTCCGGCGCGGACGCCGTCCACCCCGGCTACGGCTTCCTCTCGGAGAACGCCGACTTCGCCCAGGCGGTCCTGGACGCCGGCCTGATCTGGATCGGCCCGCCCCCGCAGGCCATCCGCGACCTGGGCGACAAGGTCGCCGCCCGGCACATCGCCCAGCGCGCCGGCGCCCCGCTGGTCGCGGGCACCCCCGACCCGGTCACCGGCGCCGACGAGGTCCTCGCCTTCGCGAGGCAGCACGGCCTGCCGATCGCCATCAAGGCCGCCTTCGGCGGCGGCGGCCGCGGCCTGAAGGTCGCCCGCACCCTGGACGAGGTGCCCGAGCTGTACGAGTCCGCGGTGCGCGAGGCCACCGCCGCCTTCGGCCGCGGCGAGTGCTTCGTGGAGCGCTACCTGGACAAGCCGCGGCACGTGGAGACCCAGTGCCTGGCCGACACGCACGGCAACGTGGTGGTCGTCTCCACCCGGGACTGCTCGCTGCAGCGCCGCCACCAGAAGCTGGTCGAGGAGGCCCCCGCCCCGTTCCTGTCCGACGCCCAGGTGGCCGAGCTGTACGCGTCCTCCAAGGCCATCCTCAAGGAGGCCGGCTACGTCGGCGCCGGCACCGTGGAGTTCCTGGTCGGCGCCGACGGCACCATCTCCTTCCTGGAGGTCAACACCCGCCTGCAGGTCGAGCACCCGGTCACCGAGGAGGTGGCCGGCCTGGACCTGGTGCGCGAGATGTTCCGCATCGCCGACGGCGAGGCACTGGGCTACGACGACCCGCCGCTGCGCGGCCACTCGCTGGAGTTCCGGATCAACGGCGAGGACCCGGGCCGCAACTTCCTGCCCGCCCCCGGCACGGTGACCGCCTTCGCCCCGCCCACCGGGCCCGGGGTGCGGCTGGACGCCGGGGTGGAGTCCGGCAGCGTGATCGGCCCGGCCTGGGACTCGCTGCTGGCCAAGCTGATCGTCACCGGCCGCACCCGCGCCGAGGCGCTGCAGCGCGCCGCCCGGGCGCTGGCCGAGTTCACCGTGGAGGGCATGGCCACCGCGCTGCCGTTCCACCGCGCGGTGGTCGCCGACCCCGCCTTCGCCCCCGAGCTGCACGGCCGGCCCGGCCCGTTCACGGTGCACACCCGGTGGATCGAGACCGAGTTCGTCAACGAGATCAAGCCGTTCGCGGCCGGCCCGGACGGCGCGGCGGAGGAGGAGGCCAACCGGGAGACGGTGGTCGTCGAGGTCGGCGGCAAGCGGCTGGAGGTGTCGCTGCCCGCCTCGCTGGGCATGTCGCTGGCCCGCACCGGGCTGGCGGCCGGGGCCCGGCCCAAGCGCCGGGCGGCGAAGCGGTCCGGGCCGGTGGCCTCCGGGGACACCCTGGCCTCGCCGATGCAGGGCACCATCGTCAAGGTCGCGGTGGAGGAGGGCCAGCAGGTCGCCGAGGGCGATCTGGTGGTGGTGCTGGAGGCGATGAAGATGGAGCAGCCGCTGAACGCGCACCGCTCGGGCACCGTCAAGGGGCTGAGCGCCGAGGTCGGCGCGTCGGTCACCTCCGGCGCGGTGATCTGCGAGATCAAGGACTGA
>NZ_JAESIF010000211.1:0-1760 GCF_016757295.1 Streptomyces sp. M2CJ-2
CTCGACCGTCGGCCGACCCATACGCGCCATGAACCCAGCCTACTTCTATGGCGTAATAAAGACTCATGACACTAGTGACTCGTCACGCAGCCTTGGCCCGGTAATCAACCCACGGCCCGTCGGTCAGCAGATTGTTCCCATGACCTGATCTTGAAGGTGGTCGTAGGACGTCGACCGAGTGCCGGCCACCACGAACGGCGCCACGTCCTCGCCTCCGCGGGGCTCCGCCAGAACCTCGCCCACCGTCTCACGGGCGATCACGAACCGCTCCCAGACCGCCTCCGCTTCCCGCAGCTCGGCCTGAAGGGCCTCCACCCGCTGCCGAGCGGTGCGTGCACGCTCCTCCGGCACCCCCATCATCGACGGCATCCCGGCACCTCCGCCGAAGAGACGACACGACACCCCGTCCCTCCCGCCGAAACACCACCCCTGCACCTGGCCAGGGGAAACGAACCCGTCACTCTCGGAAAGACAACAGCTTCTTACTGATCTCGGCGTTTGGGGTTATGGCGGTGGGAGTCCGGTCTCGGTCATGAAGCCGTCGAGCACGGTGGGCCGGTACTGCAGACTCTTGAGCCGGTTGCGGACCAGGGCCTCGAGCCGGCCGACCGTCCCGGCGGTGAGGTTGACCAGAGTCCGCTTGCACTGCGACCAGACCCCCTCCACCGGATTCAACTCCGGCGCGTATGCCGACAACAGGAAGACCGTCAGCCAGGAACGGGCGGCGACCAACTGCTGCATCGCCCGGGAGACATGGGTGCCCAGCCGATCCCAGACCAAGACGATCGGAGCCCTCAGCAACCGGTGGGCGCCGTCGATCAGGCGGATGTAGTCGACCTCCGACAGACTGCGCCGCTCGCCCCGGCGACCGCGGTGGACCCGCAGGTGGTAGCACAGCCGGGTCCGCGCCCCGGGCCGCAGCGCGATCAGCCCCGCCATGGACACCCGGCCCGAGCCACGGCCGCCGGACACTCTCACCAGCGGGGTGCGGCCGCGCCGGCCCCAGGTCCGTCCCCGGGGCGGCCGCAGGTGCCGGCCGGCCTCGTCCTCGAAGCACAGCCAGCCCCCGACGGCCGCCCGCGCCCTTTTACCTCCGGCCAGGTGTTCTCCTTCCACGCGGCTACCGCCACCTCGTCGCGCTCGGCCGCCCGATGCGCAGGTATCTGCGGGGTGAAGCCGAGCCGGCGCATCAGCCGGGTCGCCCCGGAGACGCTGTAGGAGATGTGGAACGTGCGGCCGATCAGCGTGGCGACCCGGGCCCCGGTCCACACCTGGTCCTGGTCCCAGCCGTGCGCGGCCGGCCCCTGCTCCAGCATCGCGGCCAGCTTCTCGCACAGCGCCGGGCGGAGCTTGCAGCGCTGCCCGCCCGGCCCTCGGGAGACCAGCGCCGCGGTGCCGCCGGCGCTCCAGGCCCGCCGCCACTGGTAGGCGGACTTCGGTGTCACTCGCAGCAGCTCGGCGACCTCCGGCGCGGTGCTCCCGGCCGCGAACAGCTCCGCGGCCCGCATCCGCAGCGCCTCGCGTCGCGCGCGTTCCCTGGCGGTCATCCCGCCACCGTCTGCGTACCTCATACCTTCCGGTGTAGCGCGGCCACCGCACACCGCCACCCAGTCTGACCGTCAACGGTGAGACCCCAAAGAGCCGAGATCAATAGCACATCACAGATGGACTCGGCGCGGCCAAAATCCCCGAGTTCATCAGTTGATGGGCACATGAATGGGTCCGGGGCGTCGTTGTCGCAGGTCAGCGCGATACGGCCT
>NZ_JAESIF010000212.1:0-1755 GCF_016757295.1 Streptomyces sp. M2CJ-2
AATGCCCAGGTGAGTGACGGTGTCCTACCCGGTGTTCGAGCCCGGACCATAAAGAACAAGCTCAGAACCCTTTCCGAAACCGGAAAGTGAGGGTGCGGCCTGGACTGATGTGCGGAGCAACGCCGAGGAGGGGGAAGTCCGCGGCATGGCAACGGGACCTGGTTCTAGCGTGAGGGCTGTCTACTTCCACAACACGCGAGATCCGAGGTCCCGTTGGTGCGCTTCAGTACATCCGAGTCGGTCTCGCCGGGCAAGTCGCCTGGTAGCAGCTGTGACTGCATGGCGCATCGGGCGGGGAACGCGGCCGATGGCACGCAGCGGGAACGTGCGTACTCCTCGGATCTGAACCGACAGCAGTGGCGGGTGGTGCGCAAGCTGATTCCGGTGCCTGCGTGGCTGCGGGGCCGGGGCGGGCGGCCGGAGGGCTACTGCCACCGGGTCATGATCGACGCGGTGCTGTACCTGGTGAACAACGGGATCAAGTGGACCGAGATGCCGGTGGACTTCCCGCCGTGGAAGGCGGTGTACCGGTTCTTCCGCCGCTGGCAGGGGTGCGGGTTCCTCGACATCCTGCACGACGCGCTACGCGAGCTGGCCCGGAAGGCGGCGGGGAAGAAGCCCCGGCCGACGGCCGCGATCGTGGACTCCCAGAGCGTGAAGGCGTCCTGGCACGTCGCCGCCGAGAGCCGGGGATACGACGGCGGGAAGAACGTCAGCGGGCGGAAGAGGCATCTGGTGGTGGACACTCTGGGCCTGCTGCTGGTGGTCTGTGTGACCACCGCCGGCCTGCAGGACCGGGACGTGGCCGTGCCGCTGCTGACCCGGCTGCGCCGGGGGTTCGCCACGGTGAAGAAGGTGTGGGCCGACGGCGGCTACACCGGATCGCTGGTCGAGTGGGCCCGCACGAAGCTGGGCCTGGACGTCGACATCGTCCGCCGCCCCGACGAGGCGAGGGGATTCGTGCTGCTCAAGCGCAGGTGGATCGTGGAACGCACCCTTGCCTGGCTGGTCAACTCCCGCCGCCTGACCCGGGACTACGAGTATCTGCCCGCGGTGCACGAGGCGATGGTGAAGTGGACGATGATCCGCATCATGGTCCGCCGCGTCGCGACCGCCGGGACCTGACCGGCCTGATGTGCGGCCCACGGCCGACGGCTACGCGTCTGCGGCCCAGGCATACACGCCACGGCTGACCAGCCGCAGCCAGCCCTTCTGCGTCAGGCGCTGCAGCCGGTTGCGCACGTTCTGCCGCGAGCCGTCGGTGTCCGGCCAGCCCAGACGCCGATGCACCTCGATGGCCCGGATCCCCTCCGCACCGGCTTCCTTCACCACCCGGGCGATCTGCGGATAGTCCCGCGGCAGCTGCGCGAGATCGCTCTCCGGGCACCACTTGGGGACCGGTGCCTGCTCGGTCTTCGCCGACAGGGCCGTACCCGCCGACGCCTCGCCGGCATGCTCTCGCACCACCGCGTCGGCCTCCGCCGCGACCTCCTGCGCCGCCTGCAGACGCACCAGTCTCTCCCGCGCTGCCTGAAGTTCCCGCTCGGCCGCCTCGACGACCTCCTGCGCGGCCCGCACCGCCAGCTCGGCCTCGGCGAGCCACTCATCGACGACCTTGTCACGGGTGAGGTGCGACACGAGCTGATCTCCCAGTCGGCCGGGGATATGAACAGCGCCGAATCTGCCCCGCCCCGCCCACTCCACACAAAACGATCAAGAGACCGCTTCACGATCATCGGATTCGAGAACGGTTCT
>NZ_JAESIF010000213.1:0-1749 GCF_016757295.1 Streptomyces sp. M2CJ-2
GAGGGCAAGCACGGTGAGGACGAAGAAGAAGAACCACCGTACGAGCAGGAAGAGGACCATCGACCGGATGTTGCAGCGGTTCTTGGCCGCGAGGCTGCGGTGCAACTCGGCCCCGGTCCGCAGATGGTCGAACCGCAGGTCGCGCTCCACCGAACGGGGGATCTCGAAGCACGGCGAGCCGAGCAGGCCCACCCCCTCGCGTACCTCGCCCTCGAGCGGAACCATCACCTTCGTCGCGAGGAGGCAGTTGTCGCCGGTCTTCGCCCCGGACGGATACACGATGTTGTTCCCGAGGAAGTTGTGCCGGCCGATCGACGCCCGGGACACCCGGAACGACGTACTCGAAAAGTCGGCATTGACGATCGACAGACCGTCGGCGACCATCGTGCCGCTGCCGACGGAGCACAGGTACGGGGTCTCGTGCTGTACCTCCGTGCCGAAGTTGGAACCGGTCTGCTCCACCCGCGACAGGCCGTATCCCAGGCCGCGCAGATAGGGGACGATGTAGGAGCTGTCCCCGAAGAGCCAGGTGAAGAACTTCACGTTGGTGAGGCGTGCGATCGCCCGGTGCGTCGAGTAGTGAAAGCCGTACAGCGGATACACCCTGTCCGGCTCGACCAGCAGGTTCAGCAGGCGTGGCACGGTGAACAGCACGAGGAGGCCCACGCCGACGAGGCTGAAGAACAGCCCGCAGGACACGATCAGCGCATCGGTGTAGAGCTCCGCCGACACCGGCCCCGCCGTGCCCGGGGCCAGCCGGTCGCTCAGCGCCGGGACCTCGGTCAGCAGCATGTACAGGCCCCCGACGGCCAGCGGCACGGTGAACAGGAACAGCTGACCCACCGTGGCGAGGCCGAAGCCGGCCCGGCGCCAGGTGCCGCACCTGGCGGGCGGGACCCGCACGTAGTCGAGCTCGGTGCGCTGGGCCGGAGAGCCGTGCCATTGCTGGCCGCCGGGGACCGCCTGGCCGCTGTGCAGGGACGAGGTGTGGCCGAGCTGTGCCCCGTCGCCCATCGAGGTGGCGATGTCGAGGACGGTCTTCTCGCCGATGAACACGTTGTGGCCCAGGGTGACGGGGCCGGTCTGGATGCGGCCGGCGTACGCCCGGTAGCACAGGAAGTACGAATCCTTGCGGATCACCGTGTGGGCGCCGATGGTGAGCAGGTCGGTGCAGACCGGGACGGTGCGCGAGAGGATCGTGACGCCCGGGCCGATGCGTGCGCCGAGTGCCCGCAGGTAGAGCACGTACAGCGGGTTGCCGACGAGGAAGACCATCGGGTTGGCGTGGAGCAGTGCCTTGACGGTCCAAAAGCGCAGGTAGGTCAGGCCCCAGACGGGGAACTCGCGTTCTTTCCACCGGCCGATGAGGATCCATTTGGCCGCGATCGGGAAGGTGCACATGCCGATGAATCCGGCGCCGCCGAAGGCGACCGAGCGCAGGTAGATGTCCGTCACGTTCGAGCCGGCGGATATCCACGTGTAGCCGCGTGCGGTGATGATGGCGGTGAGGAAGGAGTATCCCAGGAAAAGCAGGAACTGCAGCACGCCGCAGAGGGTGTACTTCAGGGTGCCGGCCGGGGGCACGGGTTCCGGGGGTGTGGGGGCCGGCGGGCGGGCGGGTGTGGCAGTGGCGCCGGCTCCGGCATCGGTTCCGGAATCGTTGCCGGTATCGGTGAGTGCCGTCGCCAGGCCGCGGATCGTCCGGTGCCGGTAGACGTCCTTGATCGAGACTGACGGTAGATCCGCTCG
>NZ_JAESIF010000214.1:0-1733 GCF_016757295.1 Streptomyces sp. M2CJ-2
GCTCCTCATGCCATTCTCGCAGGCCAGCCCGCGAATCCGCCGACCACGTGTGCCTACCTACTGATGAAGTCGGGGGAAACCGCATGTCGTGCGCTGATCATCCACGACACCACCGACAGCGCCCCCGGGCTGCCACCGGGCACAGACGCTCAGACCGCCTGGACGACGGTGGTCTCTCCGGGCTTCGACTCTGACGCAGCGCGCCCTGTCAGGCAGGCCGGATGAACATGTGTGTCCGGTAGGACTGGTGTAAGGGCTCAGGCATCGTCGCCATGTGCCGGCCGCCGCGGCTTGCTCCGGTCAACGGCATTGGCAGCGTGGCTGAGGACTGCGGGGGTACAGCGAGGCATACGCGTGCGTCGTCGGTCGGTGCGCCCGCCGTCGTGGCTGACTGTCGTCGGCTGAGGTTCAGGCAGGGCAGCGAAGGTGTCGGCCGTCAGTCGAGTACGCCGAGGCTGGGCCGTCTCTGGGCCGTCTCTGGGCCGTCCGAGGACGCTCGACAGTGGCCAATGACGACCAACGACGACCACCAGGCGCACGAGCCCACTGCCCTTGACCAGCAAAAACCCAGCTCACCAAGATCCCCGGCAAGACCCAGGGCAAGAAGAAGTAGGTTTGGTGATCATGCCTCCCACCTGCGCATACGGCGCGGGCGGGAGGCATTTTCGTGCCCTGGAACCTCTCTGGAACCTCAGCCCATGTGATCTTGTGGCTTGAGAGCCCTGCCGAGAGCCTTCCGGGCTCGGTCTCGACTGCTCGGCATGAGGTGTGCGTACACCTTCAGCGTCAGCCCCGGATCGGAGTGCCCGAGGTACTCAGCGAGGGCCTTGATGCTCTCCCCGGCGTCCAGAAGCACGGACGCGTAGAAGTGCCGAAGCGCGTGCATGCCGTGCTCCCGGGCGGCGGCGTGCTCGCGACTCTTGGCCTTGGGGATGACACCGGCCTTGGCGAGCGCGGGCTTCCAGTGGTCTTCGTTCAGCGACGTACGCCAGATGTGCCCACCGTTCGGGCCCGTGAAGATGAGCCGCTTGGTCACGGGCCGGCCGTTCGCCCGCATCCACGGCAACGTGACCTCGACGGGCGGGAAGCGCTCCATGTGCGCCTTGAGCGCGTCCGCCACGGGATCCGACAGAGGCACGTCACGGAGCTTGCCGCCCTTCGGGGGCGCGAACACGGGCTTGCTCAGACTCAGCTTCAGTTGCTGCACCACGTACAGGGTGCCGCCCTCGAAGTCCAGGTCATCCACGGACAGGCCGAGGATCTCGCCCTGTCGCAGGCCGCAGCCGGCGCCTACGTCGACCATGGGCCGGAAGCGTTCGACCATGACGGCCCGCATCGCGAAGACGCGTCCCGGCGACCAGGGGACGACACGGCGCGTGCCCATCTCGGGCGGCGTCACCGTGCGCGAGTTGCAGGGGTTCCGGCGTAGGCATCCGTCCTCGACGGCCGCAGAGAGCACGGCGCGGACGTTGGAGAAGATCACGCGAGCGTAGGCACCGGACATGCCGGACGCTTCGAGCTGCGTCACGAACTCGCGGATATGGCTCGGCTGGAAGGACCCGAGCTGACGCGACCCGATGCGCGGGAAGGCGTGCAACCTGAGTTGGGAGTCCATCGACGCCCGGGTGTTCGGGTCGCCGCTCTGAGAGGGCGTTCAACGTGGACGGATTGCCGCTTATGACCTAGCAGGCTCCTCGCCAGGCTGGTGTGGTCTCGTCCGTTAGGCGCTTGGC
>NZ_JAESIF010000215.1:0-1721 GCF_016757295.1 Streptomyces sp. M2CJ-2
GCCTCGACTGCTCAGCGGAATTCGCTGATCTGACGCCCCGATAGAGGAAAGGCGCCCGTGACCTGCAAGGATCTGAGTGTCGAAGTCGGATCCGGTGCAGAAGTCAGGACACCTTTCTGGTGCGGAACACTACCGCGTGGGACCAAGGCCTGAGGGTCGGGGCCGACGGCAAGGGCATGGTCGGACACAGCGGAGCGGTCCTGTTGCGCCGTCTCGCGGACAGGAGCGGGCTGGTCACCGCGCTGACCAGGGTGTTTCCCGCGGGCGGGAGTGGGTGGCGGGACCGGGGCGTGGTGTTCGTCCAACTCGCGGTATCGATCGTGCTCGGCGCCCGCAGCGTCCTGCAGGCCGAGCAGCTCGGCCTGCACCACCGGCGGCTGTTCGGCCCGGTCGCCTCGGACTCGACGGTCCGCCGTCTGCTGGCCGGCTTCGACGAGGACATGTTCGCCGCCCTGTCACGGGCCCGCGCGAGGGTTCGCCGGATCGTGTGGACGTGGCTGGCCCTGCGTCCGCAGGGCTTCCCCTGGCTGACCGTCGCCGGGAAACACCTGAAGGGGTGGGTGGTCCTCGACATCGACGCGACGATCATCACCGCCGCCTCGAAGAAGGAAGGCGCATCGCCCACCTTCAAGCGTTCGTTCGGCTTCCATCCGCTCGCAGCGTGGTGCGCGAACACCACCGAGTGCCTGGCGATGCTGCTGCGGCCGGGCAGTGCCGGCTCGAACACCGCCGCCGATCACGTCGCCGTCGTCACCGAGACCCTGCATCAGATCCCCGGCTCCTCGAGCGCGAAACTCCTGTTCAGGACCGACGGCGCGGGCGCCACCCACGACCTGCACGAACACCTCGAGGAGCTGAACACGACGCGGCGGCGGGTCCGCTTCACCACGGGCTGGACGATCACCGAGACGGACGAGGCCGCCATCGCGCAGCTCCCCGAATCGGCCTGGGAGACCAGCCTCAAGCAGGACGGCAGCCCTCACGACCCGGACCACAGCGGCGTCGCGGAACTGACCGGCCTGAACAGGCGGAAAGGCTGGCTCAGCGGCATGCGGCTGATCGTCCGCCGCGTCCGCCCCTCCGGCCGACACCTGGAGAACCTCACCGACCTCGAGAAGAAGACCGGCTGGAAGTACTCGGTCATCGCCACCAACATCACCAAGATGTGGGGCGTCCCCGGCTCCCACCAGGCCCAGTGGATAGACGCCCTGCACCGCCATCACGCGGTCGTCGAGGACCGCGTTCGCACGAACAAGGCCATGGGCCTGCACAACCTCCCCGCCAAGTCATGGACAGCAAACCGTAGTTGGATGCTCGCGGCGAACCTCGCGGCCGATCTCGACGCCTGGCTCCGTCTCCTCGCCCTCCACGACCAGGACGGCCTGGCCGACGCCGAACCCCAGACCATGCGCATGCGGATCTACCACCAGACCGGCCGCCTCGCACGACACGCCCGCGTCCGGCACCTCCGCCTCGACGCGTCCTGGCCGTGGGCCACGGCATTCACCCTCGCCTGGAACCGGCTCACCGGCCTACAGGTCACTTGACCAACACATAACCGTCCCGACCACGACCAGGAAGGAGAGCCCCCACCGTCTCCGGGCCCGTGGAACCCGGCGCAGCCGCGGCGTCACGCGACGGCCCGCCCTCAACCGGCAGGGGACATTACGGGCGAACCCCCGGGACCGATCAGCTACCGAACTCCGCTGACGAATCGAGGT
>NZ_JAESIF010000216.1:0-1714 GCF_016757295.1 Streptomyces sp. M2CJ-2
CGGCGGGTGCGGCGGGCGGGTCGGGGAAACGGGCTGGTCGCAAGGCCAGTACCGCGCCCCGGCCCGACCCAACCCGATGCTGATGGCGAAGTCCCGGCACGAGAAGCCGGAGAACGTCCGCCGCTACTTCAAGCCGTCCCCTGAGGCGATCTCGGAGCTGACGAGCCTGCTCGCGCCTGGCGACGCGCGTCGCTGAGCCCTGCTGGGGTGTGACCCGGATGCACCAGAAACCCGCCACAGGATGATCTCGGAGCGTTGAGCATCCCTCGCACCCGTTCGGCCCAGTGTCGTTGGTGGTGACGTTGGGTTTCGTCTTGGGGCGGAGTGGTTGTGACCTCGATCGAGAGGACTGATGGAGTGTGTGGCATTGCTCATGAGTGACGACTCGTGAACAAAGCCAGGGAGTGAGTGGGCAGCCTGGTCAGGTGGTGCTGTCCGCCGGGGCGATGCGGGCGAGTGCGCCGATCTCCAGTGCGGTCCACAGGGCTCCGTCGGGGCCGGGGGTGATGACGGTCGGCCCGCAGTCGGGGTCGAGCCGGTGGCTCGTCGGCTTCTCGCCGGGGACGAGCCGACCGATCCGGCCACTGTGGACGAGGGTGAACCACAGCGCGCCGTCCGGTCCCGTGGTGAGGGCGTAGGGTCCGGCCGTACTGTCGGCCACCGCGTGCTCTTCGATGGATACCTGGGGCGAATGACTCAAAGGGGCTTCCCCAATCCGTGCTCGGTGGCGATGCGTTCGATGTCGGCCGGGGTTCCGGCCATGATGGTGCGGGCGTGTTCGGTGACGAGGTCGGCGGGCCAGTCCCACCACGCGGCGCGCTGCAGCCGCTCGATGCCGGCGTCGTCGAACCGTTGCCGGATCGGTCTGGCCGGGTTGCCGCCGACGATCGTGTAGGGCGGCACGTCGGCGGTGACCATGGCGCCGGCCGCGATGATGGCGCCGTCGCCGATCCGTACGCCGGGCATGACGGTTGCCCGATAGCCGAACCAGACGTCGTTGCCGACGACCGTGTCGCCGCGGCTGGGCATGGCGGTGACGATGTCCAGAGTCTGCTCGGCCCACCGGCCGCCGAACATGGTGAACGGGTACGTGGACACCCCCATCGCCGGATGCTCGGCACCGGCCATCAGGAATGTGGTCCCCGAGGCGATCGCGCAGTACTTGCCGATGATGAGACGCTCCGGCCCGTAGGCATAGAGGACGTTGCGGTGCTCGAAGTCCGTGGCGCCGTCCGGGTCGTCGTAGTAGGTGTACTCGCCCACGGCGATGTTCGGTGAGGTGACCAGCGGGTTGAGGAACACCACGCGGTCGTGGGCGGGCAGCGGGTGAACGGTGGTCGGGTCAGGTGACAAGGCCGGGTTCCTTTGCGGGGGTTGCGGGATACTGATGTCGCACGCGGTCGGGGGCCGGGCGTGGCCGGGGCATGGCTCGGATGTGGCCTGACGCGGCGGGACCTCAGGCGCTCTCGGGGGCGGACGGAGTGACTCACTCGACGAACTGGACGATCACGCCCGTCGAGGTCGGTGACCTGGAAGAGGCGCTCGCACGGCAGTTGGACCCCGCCACGGAGTGCAGGCCAGGGAGTGCCCTGGCCTGCCACTGCCTCAGGATGCCGTCGGCTGCTCCTGGTGGCTGCCATAGTAGGGCTTTGTTAGGTCCTGTGGTGGGGTTCGGGGGCAGGTGCGGGTTGGCCGCATATCGAGCAGGCGCCGG
>NZ_JAESIF010000217.1:0-1702 GCF_016757295.1 Streptomyces sp. M2CJ-2
GGGGCTGGCGAATTGCGCGGCAGAGTCGTCAGGCAGCTCAAGGGCACCCGCGCGGTGGCCGACCTGCTCGGCATCTCCCAGCGCACCGTGGAGCGCTACGTGAAAGACCAGATCCGCCGGCCCCGCGCCGACCTCGCCCGGCGCCTTCAGGACGCGGTGCGCGCCCGCCGGCAGCCCCGCATCCGCGCCCAGGCCCGGAAGCAGGCGGCCACCAGCACCGGCCTGGTCGTCGACACCCGGGCCCGGTTCGGCTTCACCGCGCCCGGCGCCACCGACGACGCCCGCGTCCGTCACCTCACCCTCGCCCTGCCTCCGCAGTACGCGGCCCGCCTCTTCGACGCCCAGGACACCGGCGCCGGCGCACAGCAGCTGCGGGACATCGCCGCCGAGGGCCTGGGCGAGGTCTACTTCCGCGACGGCGGCCGCCGTGCCCACGGCCTGGAGGTGGCGTTCACCGACGTGGAACACCTCGAGTTCGACCTGTAGGTGGTGCGGCGTGCTGCCGCATGTGTCGGTCCTGTTGAGCCGAAGCCCGATAGTTGTCACATCGGCTCAGGCGACGGTGACGAACACGGTGATGCCGAAGGCCCGCAGCTACTGCGCCGAGGTACCGCGCGAGTAGCGGCGGCGCAGTGCGCGCAGCTGGGCCACCTGCTCCTCGAAGGGCGGTGCCTCCGCGGCCTCGAGGTACGGCACCGGCAGAAAGACGACAGCGCCGCCGCGCAGCTTGGCCGCGACACGGAGATGGGTGCTGCGGGTGCGGGGGTCGCTGCTGTCTACCCGTACTTCCTCGAAGTGGACGATCTCGTCCCACTCCAGCCGGTGCCACCGCAGCACCGTGCGGAACCTCAGTCCGGCCGGCCCCGCCTCCACGCGGCGCCCGAGCAGCGCGAGGGCGCTCGCAACGGTCGCCACAGCGACAGATCCGGAGAGGATCCCCCACGTGTCGGCCTGCGCAACACCGAGTCCGGCTGCGACCCCTGCCGCAATCGCCACCAGTGCGGACAACGCGATCGCCACACGTACGGACTTGCCTCCGGCGCGCAGGGACAGCTCACCATGATCAGTCACCCTCGTGATCCTGCCACCCGCCCGCCACCACGCCCAGGGCGCCGATCACACCTGGCCAAGTGCGGATCTGCATCTCAAGGTCACCGGTTTCTGTAGTGGTGACACCAGTGCTCTCCAGCGCTGGTGTCAGGGCGGTGGGCTGGGGGTTCGCCGTGCGGTGTGGGGTGGTGGTGACCTCGGGGTGCGGTTTTTGCGGTGACGGCTTGTGAGGTTGCTGCAGGTCGCGGCGTGTCCTTCCGGTACAGATGCGCACCGGGCGCTGGAAGATCCCGCACCAAATGCCGCGAGGTCACCGCATCCGCGCGGCAACGACCTTGCGCGAAAGGGCAGTTGTCAGTCCGCCGCTCTATGGTCGTCCGTGTCCGTGATCGACGGGCCGGCGTCCGAGACGTCGTACGTACTACTCCACAGGGAGAACTGTGTCATCCAGACGTGAACGACCCACAACACGCCAGGCGTTCCGCGCTGGCCGGGTGGTGCGGGGGGCTCTGTCGCTCGCCGTGCTCACCGGCGGAGCGCTCGTCCCTGCCATGACCGGCACCGCGTCCGCGGCGACCGGCGGACACGCCGCGGTGTCCGGCCGTTACGGGGACTTCAACGGCGACGGCCATGTCGACCTCGCCACCTCCGC
>NZ_JAESIF010000218.1:0-1701 GCF_016757295.1 Streptomyces sp. M2CJ-2
CTGTGCCTGGTACGTCCCGGCGACACCTGAGGCGGCTGCTCGCCCGGAGCGTGCCGGGCAGCGCGGATCAGCTGGGGTCGGTCCGGATCAGCTGGGGTCGGTCCGGATCAGCTGGGGTCGGTCTCGATGACGGCGACACGGTCGCTGGTGCTCAGCAGCGCGGGGCGCAGGGCACCGATCACGTCCTCGACGGTGACCGGGGTCTTGTCCCCGTTGCCGCGGGTGATCAGCACGCCGTCGAAGGTGTCGCCGTAGAGCTCCTCGAGCGCCTTCCGGTCGTAGTACTCGACCAGCTTGCCGTCCTGCGCCTTGACGCCGAGGAACTTCCAGAGCGATTTCTCCGGGCTGAAGGAAACGGTGTGCGCGGCGTCGGTCTGGACCGTGACCAGGCCGGACATCGCCGGCTGGGCGAACTCCTTCATCATCCGGTCGACCTCCGCCTTGGAGACCGTGGGCTCCTGCGTGGTGGTCGGGACCTTCACCGGGGACGAGGAACCGGTCTCCACCTGGGTCCGGTACGCCGCCCCGACCGCGTCGGCCGACTTGTCGACGTCGATGCCCGCGCCGGGCTTGCCGTAGACGGCGACGGCCTTGCCGGACTCGAACGTGATCGTGCCGTCGTTGCCGGAGCCGCCCGCGGCCTCCAGGGCGGCGTGCAGCTTCTCCTCGTCCACGGGGATGACGGGGTCGACGACGCGGCTGTTGCCGAAGAGCGAGCCGATCACGGAGACCGGGTTGTAGTCGCTCTTCGCCGCGGCGCCCACGGTGGCGTCGGTGTCGAGCTGCAGTCCGGCGTTGTCCGGTTGGAGTTCGACGGTCTTGTCGCCGACGGCCAGCTCGAGCGGCTTGTTCAACCGCTCGGCGAGGGCCTTGTCCAGCGTCTTCACGGCCTCGTCGCGGGTGCCGCCGCCGATGTCGACGCCGAGCACGGTGGTGCCCTTGGGCACGTCGGAGTGGTTCATCAGCAGGCCGGCGCCGTAGGCGACCCCGATGAGGAGCACCACGCCGCCGCCGATCAGGGCGAGCTTGTTGCGCCCCTTCTTCTTCGGCGGTTTCGAGGACGTCGCCGGGGGCGGGGTGACCGGTTCGGGGAACCTGGAGGGCGTGAGCGGGCCGCGGCCACCGGCGGGGGTGTCCGCGTCGAAGGCCGCGCTCGCCGGGACGACCGGGGCGTTCCTGGTGCCGGTGTACCCGGAGACGTTGTCGTGGTGGGCGCCGTAGCCCGGGGCGTCCGGGTCGGGGGCGTGGATCTGCGGGGTGAGGCTCGCGGTGTCGTCGCTCAGCCCGCCGCCGGGACCGCCCGCGCCGTGGGGGCCGCTGCCGCGCGGCGGGATCATCGGCCCCTGGCCGGTGACCGGACCGGTCGTGGGGCCCTCGGGCCCGCCCTGGTAGAGCGCCGACCTGGTCTGACCGGGCAGCCCGAACGGACCGGACGGGCTGGAGGGGCCGGACGCACCGGGCTGCTCGGGGAGGCCGGGGTGCCCGGTCTGGCCGCCGCCGGCCAGCGCCTCGGTCACGTCGAAGGAACCGGTGCCGCCGCCGTGCCCGGGGGCCACCGGGCCGCCGGTCGCGCCGGAGAGCCCGCCGGCCCCGGCGCCGGGTGCGGAACCGTTCGTGCCGCCGGGACCGCCGTGGCCACCGGGCCGGGCGCCGCCGCTCGTCACACTCATGCCGCCGACCACGCCGGCCGGACGTCCACCC